>NZ_JASJFF010000565.1:0-4726 GCF_030065435.1 Microcystis sp. M53603_WE2 | reverse complement strand
TGTTCTGGTGTGGGGTAAAATCGAAACGAATAGGCTTTTTCCATGTCCTTTCACACTAGCATATATTTCGTAAATGTGCTAATATTTAACAGTAAAGCCGTCGTAGAACGACGGGGTTTCAGACCCAAATTTTCGATGATCAACAGTAATCACCAACAAGCGATCGAGCTAATGTTAGCATCGGGAGACTATAATCAATTATTGTTATTCTGTCAACAAGCGCTCGCGGTTCATCCGGAAGTGACTGATTATTATCCCTATCTGGGATTAGCTTATCTGCTGCTAGAGCAGCAAGCAACAGCGCAAGAAATTTGTTTATTTTGGCTGTTACAATCAGAGTCCAGTCAGGATTTAATTGTGCTGCTCAAAAAAGAGATAATTAGAAATCTTGATTGCTGGCAGTTTGGCCAAGCTAAATTAATCTATCTTCAGTGGCTAGAATTAGAGGAAATAGAAGGGGATGAAGAGATAGAAAATTATGCCCTGACTGCGATAAACTCCTGTCTTCAAGAGGTGCAAGAGGCTATTAATCGGCAAGAATATACTTTAGCTGAGGACTTTTACTTAAGAATTTTATCTTGGCGTGAACAATTAGCTTACATCTGGCACGATTTAGGATATTTATACTATATAATTAACCGACTAACAGAATCTTTTAACTGTTTGGCACGAGCCATCAACTTAGAGGAAAATCAAGCCTTATATCATTATACTATGGCCATGGTGCTAGAAAAACAATCCCGTTTAGGTATAGCTTTATCAGCTTATCAAAAAGCGATTGATCTCAATCCCAATTTTATCGATGCTTATAACAAACTGGGCAATTTATTTTATAAACTAGGGCAGCTAAGCTAAACGGCTTTTACTTCGGATCACCGATATAGACTCCAAAAGGGTTATAGCTGTTGGATCATGCAGGTTAAGCGCCGTTTAGCTTAGAGTCAGCCGAAAAATTCTATCAGCAGGGAATTAATAAACAGGGTGATTTTTATCCTTTTTATATCAATTTAGGCAATGTCTATTTAGTTAAACAAGCTTGGACAGAGGCAAAAAATGCTTATAAAATGGCTCAACAACTGGCAGGAGATAGAGGAGAAATTAGTCAAAATCTCTCCCTTTGGGAAATTCTGCAAGCTGACCAAAAAAGAGCGGATCTTTATTCTGGTGATTATTTTTATCAAAGAAAAATCTATCAATTAGCATTAAACTATTATCAAAAATTATTAGCAATTAAAATAGAGGACAGCAATTTTTATTTAAATTGCGCCCATTGCTATCTCATTGTTAAAGGAGAAAAACAAGCTTTAGAAGTGTATAAAAAAGGCATTAACTATCATCCAGAAAATATTGATTTACATTTGCGCCTAATTTGGTTACTACAAAATAATTATCCGATCGAGGTGGCAATTCAAGCAACTAAATCAGCTTTAGAGTATCTTCCCGATCACCTATCCCTGAAGTTAGAATTAATGCGGTTAATGCCGATAGTTTACACAACTCAAGCAGATATTATGCTATATCGATCAAACTACGAGAAACAGTTAGATAATATCTTGTCTAATCTTGATTTAACCACTACTAATCAACAGCAGGATGCTTGGAAAAGTATTGGATTAAGAACTAACTTTTATCTTCAATATCAAGCTAAAAATGATTTAGAACTACAAAAAAAATATGGAGAATTAGTTTATAAAATTACCTCAGCCAACTTTCCTAATTGGGTGAAAAACCTAACCATACCGACGGGAAAAATTCGCCTTGGCTATATTTCTGCTCACTTGCGTCATCACACGGTAGCGAAACTGTTTCAAGGATGGTTGCAGTGGCGAAATCGAGAGCAATTTGAAATTTACTGTTATGGAATAGATATTAATAACACCTGCGATAATTTTACCAAACAATATCAAGAGCAAAGTGAATATTTTTATCAGTTTGATAATCTGGTAAATATAGAAAGAATTGCTCAACATATTTTAGATAATCAGTTACATATTCTAGTTTATTTAGATATTGGTATGGATGCTCGCACTACCCAACTAGCAGGATTGCGTTTAGCTCCAGTACAATGTGTAACTTGGGGTCATCCCATCACCTCAGGATTACCAACCATTGATTATTTTATCTCCAGTGAATTAATGGAACCCGCGCAGGGAGATAATCACTACAGTGAAAAATTAATTCGCTTATCCAATTTAGGTATTGCCTATGCCAAACCTTCCCTTCCTCCCCAGAGAAAAACTCGTTTAGAGATGGGATTAAACGAGGATAAAATCATCTATTTAAACTGTCAGAGTTTATTTAAATATCTGCCAGAAAATGACGATATTTTCCCTAGAATTGCCCAACAAGTTCCCAACAGCCAATTTATTTTTATCTGTCATCGTAGCGAATTTGTGACCCATTGCTTTCAGTCGAGATTAAGTCAAGCTTTTAATAAGTATGGACTCAATTGGCAAGATTACGGGGTAATGATGCCACAATTAGAACAAAATGATTATTTTCAGCTTAACTTATTAGCAGACATCTATTTAGATAACTTAAGTTGGTCGGGGGGAAATACCACCTTAGAAGCAATTGCCTGTCAGCTTCCAGTTGTTACCTGTCCGGGGGAATTTATGCGGGGAAGACATTCCTATGCTATCTTGAAAAAATTAGGCATAACCGAGACAATTGCTACGGATAAAAATCACTATATTGAAATTGCTATCCGTTTAGGTTTAGATAATCAATGGCGACAAACAATCAAAGATTATACTAAAATGAATATCGATACAGTATTTAACGATCGAACCTCTGTAGAAAGTCTAGAAAGATTTTATCAATCTGTAGTAGGAGAAGGTAAATAAAACTTTAGGGTTACATAGGGTTTGCGGCAAAAAGTTTGTTGGGGTGTGGGGTATGGGGAAGAAAACCACATAAAGTTCATTTTGTCAAGGATTTAAGATACTCTTACCCTGGGTTTAATCCTCTTTCCCAAAAATGATAAGGATTAGCAAAATAAAAATCTGCTCCTAGTTTCTGACTCAACTCTTGATGTCCACAAAATTCTTTGGCCTTGTCACAAAGGTCGGTTTTTCTTTTGTCAGGGGGAATCTCTTGGAAAAGTTTTTCGGTGACAAGGGTTGATTTCCGATGCGGTTTTGTTCTTGGCCAATGCTGCCACGCTCCGGAATCGCGCCACGCTTATTTTTCGCTCCGCTTCGACTCTTTCTTTTTCCTCGTCTGGCCCTATAGGTATTCTTGATGCTCTCCATAGTCTCGATAGTTGACGATTGGCCACCTTGCCAAGAATTAGTGATAAAATTACAATATAAACAGTAATTTTTCCCCCCAAGCATAATCCCTCACCCCCAATAAAATTATGATGCACGGTTTTATTCCCCCACATCGTTATTTTCCCTATCTTACTTGGACAGATATAGATTCAATGCCAGATAAGGAAAATGTGGTAATTATTCAACCCATCGGTGCGATCGAACAACACGGACCCCATCTACCTATTGCCGTCGATGCTGCCATTAGTTTAGGGGTTTTAGGCAAAGCTTTCGAGAAATTAGATACAAACATCGCCGCTTTCGCTTTACCCTGTCTCTACTACGGAAAATCTAACGAACATTGGTCTTTTCCAGGCACGATTACCCTCTCGGCAGCCACCTTATTAACCCTCATTCAAGAGATAGCTGAAAGTCTCTATCGTTCGGGTTTTCGCAAGTTAGTATTAATGAACTCCCACGGCGGGCAACCGCAAGTTATGGAAATTGCTGCTAGGGATATTCATCAACAATATCCCGATTTTTTAGTATTTCCTTTTTTCACTTGGCGAGTTCCCCACAATGCGGCTGAATTATTCTCGGAATATGAATTAGAATACGGTATTCATGCAGGAGATGTGGAAACTAGCATTATGTTATCATTACTGCCAGAACAGGTAAAAATTGAGCGGGCCGTCCGAGAATATCCCCAAGGTTTGCCAGAAAATAGTTTGTTAACTATGGAGGGAAAATTACCCTTTGCTTGGTTAACTAAGGAATTAACTAAAAGTGGAGTGATGGGAGATGCTACTAATGCAAGTAAAGAAAAAGGCGATCGATTATTAGAATCCGTTGCTAATGGTTGGGTACAGGCGATCGCTGATGTTTATCAATTCCGTCAACCGAAGTTATAGCGGTTCTCACACCTGTGTGGCACACTTAAACCTTTGCTAATTAAGCTTTTCAACATCGATAATGTACCTAGTGCGAACAGGAAACGCTATATATTAATAAAAGATTAATTAGAGTTGTTAATAAGCTGTACTGCATTTAAACTGCCTATTGTTAATTTTAGTACCAAGGATAAAAATTCCTCTCACTTCCCCTTTGATTCGGGAATTTGCTCACGATATTTACTGAGCATAAATAGAGTAAGTTTTAACAAGATAAGAGTAATTTTTTCCCATAATTATTAATCTCAATTATCAGTTTTATCCTTGAGGTTTTAGAAATTTTGTCAACGGTGACAAAAAGAAAATAAACGACATTTTTACCATATTTTTTCCGGGGGATAAGAATCGAAAACAGAATCAACGTCTAGGATAATTAGGGGCTGCTGAATAAATCTAAAAACCTTGTTGGATAAGGCTTTTAGACTTTTTTTCCTCAAAAAGTGCCGACCATTGGAGGGATCGGGGGTAAAATTCCTGGACTTTTTCCCTGAAAATTAGGTAACTGACTACCTCAAAATCGGT
>NZ_JASJFF010001370.1:0-3458 GCF_030065435.1 Microcystis sp. M53603_WE2 | reverse complement strand
GTCTCCGAGCCAGTAGTCAGTAGTCAGGAGAATTAAGAATGAGCATTAATCAATTAAATGCTCTATTTGGTTATTTTATGCAATTTTATGCTTATTTTTCTCATTTTTGCCCTCTCAAAAATTAATTATGCAAGAACTCTATTAAACTTACTCAAATCTACTCATGAGCAAATTTGAAGCTAATTTCCTGCTTCAAGGTAGCAGTGTCGGCACTATCTACTCCCCAGGCTGACACGGTGGAACTCACCGCCAAAGAAGCTAGATTGAGACTAGCGTTCAAGTCTCTATCACAAACAAAAGAGCATTGTTCACAATCAAAAACTCTTTCGGATAAAGATAGAGACTCTTTTTTGTATCCACAATTGGAACAGATTTTGCTACTGGGGAACCATCTATCAGCTACGATTAACTCCGCACCATACAACTGATTTTTTTTGTTGGCTTTTGAAACTATTTCAATAACTTGAACCTCCTTCTGAAGTGCGGAATGTAGCCCTCTAAAATACCTCTGAGGGGGTTGCGGGCTTTTTCTTCTAATTTTTTACCCCGCACCCAAAGGACAGCACAAAATCCGAACCGCTTCCTTGCCTTTTTCCCATATCCTAACTACCAATATAACACTATTTCATTAATCAGAAAAATTACTTAAAAAACTCTGTGTCCTCTGGGTCTCTGTGGTGAGCAATCAATTACTCAATCGACACTTTAGACATCTTCCACTACTTTTACCATTCCTTCTCGACCAACTTCTCCTAACTTTTCTCCCCAAACCTCCCAGCAATCTTCACAGGATTTTCCTACTCGTTTTTTGACGTTAATTCGGTAATAAAAATGTGTTTCATTATCTCCCACTAATTCCCCTGAAAATATTTCCCAATTGGGACTGACTAACAGCAGGAGTTCGTTAATTGGATCGTAAATATCTACCTCTGGATGCGCTCTTTCGGCAATTCGTTTTAACTTGATATCTGGCAGATACATAAATTTAGGTTCACAGCAGGAATTAACCATCAGCCACAGACAACCTGGCCCCTCCACTCGGTAATTAACCCACGCGATTGATGATGCTATTTATAACATTTCATCTGGCATTTCATCAGGAGTGGGTAAGTGTAAATCCACTCGCATTATCCAATCACAAGATTCCTTTTTAGCCATGATTTTATAACTCCATATATAACATTTTTACTAACTAATGACACGAGCGGGTATTTAACGGGATGGTCTGGGATTTTAGAAGCTCTATATCTGTCAGCACTTGATAAAAATTAACCCATTACTTTAATAATAATAAACGCTGGGGAGATAAAGTAACAGTCCAAGGCAAAGCTTGCTCCTTAATTTCTAACCATTTATCCTTATATAACTCTGCTTGGATATGAAAATCGCGGTCGTGGTTGGAGGGTTGATTAAGTTTTAGATAGAGAGTCACCCGATGGGGTCCTTCAATGGCATTAGCTAACCAACAGGTAAAAGTATTAATATCGCCTAAATCTCGACCAAAAATAATTTGATGGGCGCGAATTCCCGTATAGGCTAAATAGTCGGGAATCCCGGGGACGGTGTGTAATTTAACATCCCAATCAATGGCTTCCAATTGTTGATTATTAATGATTATAGCACGGGAAAAATTCTTACAGCCCGTAATTTTTGCCAAACTAACGCTATCTGGTCGCTCAAAAATTTTCTGCTTAGAATTATTAGCAATTGCCCGCCCTTTTTCCATAACTAATAAATTCTCACATATTCGATAGGCTTCATCCATATTGTGGGTAACAAAAATTGTCACGCCATCGTAATTACTTAAAGTTTTGATCATCTGACGTTCTAATTGAGCGCGTAGATGGGTATCAAGGGCAGAAAAAGGCTCATCTAATAATAAAGCTTCCGGACGACTAGCTAAAGCGCGAGCGATGGCGACCCGTTGTTGTTGTCCCCCCGATAATTGATGGGGATAACGGTTTTCCATGCCGGGTAACTGCACTAATTCCAATTGGTTGGCAATCTGCTGTTTAATAACTTTTTTAGATAAGTTTTTGGGGAGACTAAAAGCGATATTTTCTGCCACGGTGAGATGGGGAAAAAGGGCATAATTCTGCACCACAAAACCGATACGACGCTGACGACTGGGGAGATTAATTCCCTTTTCGGAGTCGAAGAGAATGCGCCCATTTAAGACAATACGACCCCTTGAGGGCGTTTCCACACCAGCCAGCGATCGCAAAATCAGGCTTTTTCCCGACCCCGAAGCCCCTAATAGTCCTAATGGCTGATTTTGGCAGTTAAAAGTGACCGAGAGGTTAAAACCGGGTAAATATTTCTCTATATCGACAAATAAGCCTATTTTATCCCTATAATGGTGATTTTCAGCTGCTAAAAGGGCAAAATCGCGACCCTGCCAGGGTGGCAGCCAGTCCTCCATCTCGTTAGGTTTGCTTTCTCCCAGTCGTCCTAATTGCTGTTTGCGTTGACTTTGCCAGAGATTAACGGCGATAATTCCCGATAGGGAGATTAATATGATAATAAACACCCATATCCAAGCCTCGGTCATCGCTCCTGCTTCCACAGCGAAGAAAATCGCCATCGGGATAGTTTGAGTTTGCCCCGGAATATTACCCGCTAACATCAAAGTCGCCCCAAATTCCCCCAAAGCGCGGGCAAAAGCTAGGGTTAATCCCGCTAATACTCCGGGGAAGGAGAGGGGCAAAAGTACGCGCCAGAATATTTTTCTCTCCGTCGCGCCCAGAGTGCGGGCAACCTGTAGGATGTTGGCATCCACCTGTTCAAAAGCCCCTAGGGTGGTTTTGTACATCAGGGGAAAAGCCACCACCGTCGCGGTGATAATGGCGGCATACCAAGTAAAAACGACGCGAAAGTTAAATAAGTCTAATAACTGTCCTAATAGTCCGTTTTTGCCGAATAGGAGCAGTAAAATGAAGCCTACCACCGTCGGGGGCAAGATTAAGGGCGCGACGAAAACTCCCTCGATTAGGGATTTCCACCGTCCGCGATAGCCTAACATCCAATAAGCGGCGGCAATACCGAGAAAAAAGATGATTATCAGGGCAATGGTGGCGGTTTTTAGGGATATCCATAGGGGGGAAAAGTCTGGCATTTTTCAGGGGTCAGGGGTTGGGTTTTGGGGTTTTGGGGTTTTGGGGTTTTGGGGTCTTGGAGTGTTGGAGTGTTGGGGTGTTGGGGTTTTAGTTGAAATTCCCCACTACCCCACTTCCCCACTTCTCCACTTCTCCACTTCCCCACTTCTCCACTTCTCCACTTCCCCACTTCTCCACTTCCCCTAAATTATCTGGCTATTCCGAAGCCGAATTTTTCAAAAATGTTTTTAGCGGCTGTGCTGGTGAGATATTGGGCGAAAGTCTTGGCAGCTTGCGGGTTTTTACTGGCTTTGATGACAGCTATCGGGTAAATAATCGGAGAATGGAGATTATTGGCAGCCG
>NZ_JASJFF010000583.1:0-3773 GCF_030065435.1 Microcystis sp. M53603_WE2 | reverse complement strand
GTCCCAAACCGACGCAGAAGGTCGAGTATCGATGCTTTCTAAGCTGAATTTCTTGAATATAGGCAAGAAATCGCCTTGGCTGGAAACTTTGCAGGAGATGGGTTATCCACAAGTTGATCCGGTGGCGTTAAAACCCCTGTTTGAATACCTAGAATTCTGTTTAGAACAGGTCTGTGCCGATAATGAATTAGGGGCGCTATTAAAAGCATTGGAAGGGGAATACGTTCTTCCCGGTCCCGGTGGCGACCCCATCCGTAACCCCGGAGTTTTACCGACGGGTAAAAATATCCACGCTTTAGATCCCCAGTCTATCCCGACCCTAGCGGCGGTAAAATCGGCTAAAATCGTGGTGGATCGCCTGTTAGAACGGCAAAAACTGGATAATGGCGGTAAATATCCCGAAACCATCGCTTGTGTTCTCTGGGGAACTGATAATATCAAAACCTATGGGGAATCCCTAGCACAAATTCTCTGGATGGTGGGGGTTCGTCCTGTTCCCGATGCTTTGGGACGGGTGAATAAATTGGAATTAATTCCCCTAGAGGAATTAGGAAGACCGCGCATTGATGTGGTGGTCAACTGTTCTGGTGTCTTCCGGGATTTATTTATCAATCAGATGAACTTGCTTGACCAAGGCGTAAAAATGGCCGCGGAAGCAAACGAACCGATGGAGATGAATTATGTCCGTAAACACGCTATGGAACAAGCAAAAGAAATGGGTTTAACGGTTCGACAGGCAGCCACCCGCATCTTTTCTAATGCTTCCGGTTCCTATTCTTCTAACATCAATCTCGCGGTGGAAAATAGCAGTTGGGAAGATGAAAAAGAGTTACAGAATATGTATCTCAACCGCAAGGGTTTTGCTTTCGACTCGGATAATCCGGGTATGATGGCCGATAATCGTCAGTTGTTTGAAGCATCCTTAAAAACTGCGGAGGCAACTTTCCAAAACTTGGATTCTAGCGAGATTAGTTTAACCGATGTTTCCCACTATTTCGACTCGGACCCGACAAAAGTTGTGGCTAGTTTACGCGATGATGGCAAAAAACCGGCGGCCTATATTGCCGATACTACCACCGCTAATGCTCAGGTGCGTACTTTATCGGAAACCGTGCGCTTGGATACCCGCACCAAGTTACTCAATCCCAAATGGTACGAGGGAATGTTAAGTCACGGTTACGAAGGAGTCCGAGAATTATCGAAGCGTTTGGTTAATACCATGGGTTGGTCTGCAACTGCTGACGCGGTGGATAATTGGGTTTATGAAGATGTCAACACCACTTTTATTCAAGATGAGGAAATGTGTCAGCGTCTGATGAATCTCAATCCTAATTCTTTCCGCAAGATGGTGGGAACCCTGCTAGAAGTTAATGGTCGCGGTTACTGGGAAACTTCTCAAGAGAATTTAGACCGCTTACAGGAACTTTATCAAGAAGTGGAGGACCGTATCGAAGGAATCGAGTAGAATAGATAGATAAGACTTGAGAGACTGGCTAATTACCGGTCTCTTGAGTTTTGAACAAACATGAAAAATAACTTTTGGGGGTTAATTTGGTCTAGTTTTTTAGGAATTCAGTCATTGGTGCTGGGATTCCTGGGTTTTGTCGCTAGTTTACTTGCGTGGGTATTTGCTGGGCAGACACCTATTCCTCTAGTGGTTCTTTTTGTTATAATCACGATGGCTATATTAGCTATAGCTACTCTATGTAAGGCGTTACAAACGGCACTAGAAGAATATCACAGAGTCAAGCAAAATATTATTCCGAAAATCCTACGAGTTCAAAAGGACGCAAATAATAATATTCAATGCTTACTCGAAGCCTCAAATTTATTTGCCGCTCAACTAATGATATCGTTTTACTATACGGACGAAGATGGGTTTGAAGTATTAATCGGTGAGGGGTTTGTTAAAAATGTACAAAGCGATCAAAAAATACAGACAGTTCTCGACCAGCCAGAAGCGGGCTATCAAAATGTTTTAGACAGATTAGCTAATAACGAAGACAAAATTATTCAAAGAATCAAAGTCAAACCGAGTATTTATAAAAAATAATTAAACCTGTAGAGGAAATTATGGAAAACGTCACAGAAATTCCCCTTTTATCCCCCAAAGGAACTTTTCCTGCCACGGTCGTTAAGGTTATTGACGACTATAAATTAGTAATGAATAGAGGTGAACAGAACGGAATTCGAGAAGGTCAAAGAATGATGGTTTATCGTATCGATGACGAAGAAATATTAGATCCCCATACTGGCGAATCTTTAGGGTTTCTCGAATTAGTAAGAGGTACGGGAAGAATTATTTTCGTTCAAGATAAAATATCTATAATTGAAACCGATCAGAAAAAAACTTATAGAAAAAGAATAGAAAATTCTTCTTTGGGATTGAGGAGTTATAAATCTGAAGTGGTAGAATCCGATGAATTAAAACCTTTTGATAATGCTCAAGTTGGCGATTTAGTCAAACCTATTTAGACCTATCGATGGAACAACCAATATTAAAATACTTTCTGTCTCTTAAATATCCGATTTCAATTTATCCCGAAGAAGAAGGAGGATACACGGCATTAATTCCCGATTTACCCGGATGTATGAGTCAGGGTGAAACTTTAGAAGAAGTGATTATTAATATTGAAGAAGCGAGCGAATTTGGATAGAGACGGTTTATTTTGGTAGATCTTTTTGCGTAGGTTGGGTTGAACGAAGTGAAACCCAACAACTGAGGGTTTCTGTCGGGTTTCGTGACCTCAACCCGACCTACGAATTTACTTTTTTGCCCACTAAAGTATCCCATCTCGATTGCTCCTAAAGAAGAATTGAGGGAGCTAGAAAGTTATGGATAGAGACAGTTTATCATAGTGGTAAAAAAGTAATTCCTTCACCTTCTCAAAGATAAATTTTCTCACTCTCGACTCACAGCGATCGCATTCTGCTGGAATTGAGGGATAACTTTCTCCGGTCCGCAAGCCGGAGGAGACAAAACTGGTTTATGCTAGAAAAAGTTGCTCTTAACGTAACTTTACAAAGTCATCGATCGCCCACATTTATGGATTGCATCATCAATCGTCGAGCGAGGTTTTCAGCCAGCCATCGCTATTATCTACCAGAATGGGACGAAGCCGAAAATCAAAGACGTTTTGGTCTTGGTAGCCGTTTTCCCGGTCATGGTCACAATTACGAATTATACGTCTCCCTATACAAAGAACTCAATCCTTATGGCATGGTGGAAAATCTCTCCACCGTGAAACAGGTAATTAAACGAGAGATAACCAGTCAATTAGACTACTCCTATCTCAATCAAGTCTGGCCGGAATTTCAGCAAACCCTACCCACCACAGAAAATATCGCCAGAGTTATCTGGCAAAGATTAGCACCCTATTTACCATTAGTCAAAATTCAACTATTTGAACACCCCGAATTGTGGGCAGAATATCAAGGAAAAGATATGGAAGCAACTTTAACCGTCAAAACCCATTTTAGCGCCGCCCATCGTTTGGCTTTACCGCAATTAACCCTCGAACAAAACTCGGAAATCTACGGCAAATGCGCTAGGGTAAACGGTCATGGCCATAATTATCACCTAGAAGTATCCGTGGCGGGGGAAATCGATCCCCGCACCGGTATGATTGTAGATCTAGGGGATTTACAAAAAGCGATCGATGAATTGGTAGTAGAACCCTTCGATCATACTTTTTTAAATAAGGATATTCCCTACTTTGCCGAAGTGGTTCCCACCGCGGAAAATATTGCCTTACATATCGCTCAACTATTAG
>NZ_JASJFF010001334.1:0-2135 GCF_030065435.1 Microcystis sp. M53603_WE2 | reverse complement strand
TCGTCGTCATCCCCAAAAACCAATGCGTCAAGTGGTAATTTATCTGCGACGCAGCGATTCTCCCCTAGTGCAAGAAAATACCTTCCGTCTGGGGGAAACCTTTCATTCTTTTCAAGTCATCCGTCTTTGGGAAGAAAATACACCACAATTTTTCCATCATCCCGGTTTATTACCCTTTGCCATCCTCAGCAATACCGATGATCCAGAACAGGTGTTAAGTCTGGTGTCCCGTTCTCTAGAAACTATCTCTCAAAAACAGGTGCAAAGCAATCTCGCCGCCGCTACCAGTATTCTCGCTGGGTTAGTATTAAATCGAGAGACGATTAAAAAAATCCTTCGGAGTGACATTATGAGAGAATCCGTCATCTATCAAGATATTTTAGAGGAAGGCAGAGAGGAAGGCCGAGAGGAAGGCCGAGAGGAAGGCCGAGAGGAAGGCCGAGAGGAAGGCCGAGAGGAAGGCAAAGAGGAGGGTAAAGAAGAAAAAGCTCGACAAATTGCCCTAAAAATGCTATCTGCTGGCTTTCCTATCCCAGAAATCGCCCAATTTACTGATTTATCCCCCGATGCGATCGAGCAATTACAAAGACAGCAGCACAATTAAAGCTTTTAACTGCAAAGGGTGGGGAATTAGGAAAATTTTAACTCATCTCCCCACTCCACACCGATTAACCACGTTTAGCGAGGCGACGCACCACTAAACCGCCCCCTAGTATGCCTAATCCGATAATACTAGAAGGTTCGGGCGTTCTGAATACCTGTACGCGATTGTTGACCGTATCGGCTACATAGATATTACCACGGCTACCGACAGCGATACCGTAGGGGCTACTGAACTCACCGTTCCCCGTACCGAAGCTACCGAAAGTGGACTGGAAGACACCACGGTCGTCGAATACCTGTACGCGATCGTTGAACGTATCGGTTACATAGATATAACCGCTGCTATCGACAGCGATACCGTAGGGGCTTTCGAACTCACCGTTCCCCGAACCTTGGCTACCGAAAGCGAACTGGAAGACACCACGGTCGTCGAATACCTGTACGCGATTGTTGAACGTATCGGCTACATAGACATGACCACTGCTACCGACAGCGATACCGTAGGAGCCTTGGAACTGACCGTCCCCCGTACCGAAGCTACCGAAAGCGAACTGGAAGCCTCCATTGGAGTTGAATACCTGTACGCGAAAGTTGCCCGTATCGGCTACATAGACATTACCACTGCTACCGACCGCGATAGCGTAGGGGCCTTGGAACTGACCGTTCACCGTACCTTGGCTACCGAAAGCGGACTGGAAGACACCACTAGAGTTGAATACCTGTACCCGATTGTTATCCGTATCGGCTACATAGATATTACCACTTCTACTGACGGCGATACCGTAGGGGCTTCGGAACTGACCGTTCCCCGAACCTTGGCTACCGAAAGCGGACTGGAAGACACCACTAGAGTTGAATACCTGTACCCGATTGTTATCCGTATCGGCTACATAGATATTACCACCTCTACCGGCGGCGATACCACGGGGGAGCATGAACTGACCGTTCCCCGAACCTTCGCTACCGAAAGCGAAGGAAAAACTGGCCGCAGTGGCACTGGTGGCGACACTAATACATCCGATCGCAGTGGCCGTGACTAGGGAAAAGGATTTCAGCAGAGCCTTTGATAAGCTACGCTTCTCCCGCCCCCCATGATTGATAACTTTAGATAGGGACATAAAACTTCAGAAAATCTGCTCCTAATGTACCCTTTCCTCTAGCAATTGTCAAGAAATTTCTGGGAAGATGTGACGAATTTGCCGATATCTATGGGATTTAGTCCATGAGTAGAATTGAATTTTGCCTATAATGTATTCTGCGCTACGATTCGCCTCGGCAACAGTTACGACAAATACAGGATGTCAACACCGGCGACCGAGGGTATCCTAGGAGAAACGGAAAGTAATCCCTGACGATGTTTGATAATATTTGTAAATTTATTGCCGAAAACTTCTCCGATGATCTAGCCACTTGGTTATTGGGTTCTCCCCTCTCCTTAACCGTCCTCGACCCGACAGAATTACAATTAGACCCCATTCGTGCCGATTCTCTGATTTTTTTGCAGTCAGAGCAACTAATTCTCCATACCGAAT
>NZ_JASJFF010000706.1:0-5448 GCF_030065435.1 Microcystis sp. M53603_WE2 | reverse complement strand
TTATTGAGATAAACTCTCATTAAGCTGGCGATCGCTAACTAGAGTGTGACACTTCATAATTCTTAGTAATCGCTAAAAGTCTTACTATACAAGGGCTAGAGCAACTTTTGATTTCAACGACTAGGGTGCGGAATGTGGGATATAGATAAGTAAATGGTTGGTTCTCTTATTCTTTGTGTGATCGGTGTAACTTATATAGTAGCGATCGATCTTTGTGTCCTTTGTGTCTGGAGTGGTTGGTTTCACTCATTCGCCCGCAAATCTACTCAAATCTGGCGCTGCTGATTTTTTATCTCAGTTTGAAGAGGGGCTAAAAACTGGCGCAATGTGGACATCGATCGAAAGACTAAGCTAAACTGGTAATGACTATGTATTAGGGCGGAGGTCAACGGATACAACTATGGACAATTTGGAGGTAAAACAAAAACCGATCCGGTGTTTAGAAGATGCGATCGAAAGGTGTCAAACTTTAGGAATGCGGGTTAGTCGTCAGCGTCGCTATATTTTAGAATTGCTGTGGCAAGCGCAGGAACACCTATCAGCGCGAGAAATTTATGATCGTCTCAATCTGCAAGGAAAAAACATCGGTCATACCTCAGTGTACCAAAACCTAGAGGCCCTATCGGGTCAAGGCATTATCGAATCTGTGGAACGCTGGGACGGCAGACTCTACGGTAACATCAGCGATTCCCACAGTCACGTCAATTGTCTGGACAGCCAACAAATCATCGATGTGCATATCGAACTTCCCCCAGAATTAATTAAACAGGTCGAGGCATCGACGGGGGTAAAAATTACCGATTATCGCATCGATTTCTATGGCTATAAACAAAATAAATGAGCCGGATAACTGTATAATTGACCCTGTGAATAGTATCCGTTGACAGGCTGCAACTCTTGTGATCGATCGCCCTCTCACCTTAATTATCATCGATAATGACCCGATTTTCCGCTTGGGTCTGGTGCAGGCCCTGTCGCGGATAGAAAATATTAGTATCGTCACCGAAGGGGATTTAGAAACAATTTTCGCTTTGACTCTTAATCCGGCCCCCGAAATTATTATTATTGATCCTCTCTTTGATTGGTCTTACTGTGAAATTCTCCACTCTCGCTATCCTGAAAGTAAAATTGTTCTATTAACCTTTCCTCTCGACTCCCGACAGCAACTAATCGCCAGAGAATTAGGCATCGCCGGTTATATTCCCAAAGGCACAAACCTAGAGCAATTTATCACTATTTTAGGACAAATTTCCCGGGATGAATCCCCGGATGTTGCCCCTTCTGCTCTCACCATTGCTACTCGTTCAAGTTTAGCCCCTAGCCATTGGTTAATCAGTGCCGGCAAAACGGGATTAAATCGCATCGAAAGTGAATTACATTTAATTGATCTCCATCTCAATCAACAGTCTTTATCCGGCTTTGATCGCTTTTACTGGCAGGGGAGAAAACGAGAACTTTTAGCAGCCCTATGGCTAGTGAGAAAACTAATTCCCCTGGAGGGTAGCTATTACAATTCAGCTGCAGTCACACCCTCGGTAATAATTAACAATATCGATCAAGAATTACCAATTTTAAGCCGCGAGCGTCCCCTCTGTGTTTCGGCGGTTTTTGAGTCCACTTTAGCGGTCATTCGATCGCCTTTAATTAATAGAACAAAGATTAGTTTTGAAATCGATGTTTTACAGGATAATCGGCAACGGGAATTATTATATTTAGTTCTCGATGAAATTCGTAAAAATGTCGATGAAATCAGATATTTACAGATTAGCAGCGGGGAATTAACCAGTCGCTTAAATCTGATTATTTACGATATCTGGGAGAAAGTGACCCGTAAATTTTTAGAAATTAATGCCTCGGTTTATGATGAAATTAGTAAAGGCAGACTTAACGAAATTATTCTGGAAGAAAGAGAGGCAATTCAAACAGAAATCCTCAATAAAATTCCTTTTGCTCTTGACTTATTTTCCTATTTAGTGTACGAAAATAGTTTAACTATTGACGGAGTAGAATACCGGGCTAATGCTCCTGAAACTATCGCCAGAGCCGAAATTCTGCTGCAAAATCTCATTCATAATATTGCCAATGCAGTGACGGTAATTATTCTCAATAACTTCTCGGAATCGGAAAGAATCAAACAAAAACTTTACCGGTCAGAATTTCTCATCGCCAGAAAATTAGCTAAAATCCGGAATGAATTATCTTGGAAATACCGACGGCAACAATATTGGCAAGAACCTAAAGATATCTTTGAAAGTCAATATCAATTATTTCACTATAGCGAGGGACAAATCAAATCTCTAGCCATTTATTCCCCTCGACAGGAAGAATTAAATAGTTTAACAGGCATACCCTGGTTAGTTTCGATCGCCTTAGAATTAAGAGACTCTTTATCTCCTCGTTTACGCGCTTTTTTTCGGGTGGTGGGTAAGGGAGTAGTCTATATTCTTATCCAAGTTATCGGTCGCGGTATTGGTTTAGTAGTTCGCGGGGTTTTACAGGGAGTCGGTAACACTTGGCAGGAAGTCAAAGGTAAAAAGGGATCATGAATTATGACTGATAACTGATAACTGATAACTGATAACTGAAGTAGTTATAATTAAATTGAAGATGGATTTTGCCTCTGATCCCCACTGCCCCTAGGGTTGATTCATAGTAGGGTTGATTCATGAATCAACCCTACCCTGCCCCCTTGATCAGGGGGGTGTCTGACAACTTTTAACACCTATCTACTTAACTGAAGTGACAGTAACTTTTACAATTCCTTGTCAAAACTGTATTTATCGCGAATTTGTCCGACAAAAAACTGTCCTTTCGATGGTGCGGACTGAAAGTCTTTATATACTGCCAAAGGTAGATCATGATAAAGATAGATACCACCGTGATTAAATTCCACTTTCAGAATTTTTTTGTCCTGATCGTAGTCAAAAGATTTAATCGCTGTACTTTGACTTTTTAATAAGGGGAAAGCAATCACATCGCGAATACTGGCAGAATCGGTTAATAACATGATCAGGCGATCGATGCCAATTCCTAAGCCTCCCGTGGGGGGCATTCCGTATTCTAAAGCGGTTAAAAAGTCCTCATCAACTCCCTGCGCTTCCAAATCTCCAGCCGCTTTTTTGAGTGCCTGTGCTTCTAATCTTTGCCGTTGATCGATGGGATCGGTTAACTCAGAAAAACTATTAGCTAATTCCCGTCCAACCACATATAATTCAAATCTTTCCACGAGGTCAGTTTTTGAGCGATGGGGTTTAGCTAAAGGCGAAATTTCCACGGGAAAATCTAGCACAAAAGTGGGCTGTATTAGGGTTTCTTCGACTTTTTGTTCAAAAGCTTCATTTAAGAGCTTACCGATGGTTTTACAGTCCTCTGGAACGCCAATGCCGGCATTTTCTGCGGCAATACGAGCCGACTCGAAATCCTCAAAACTATTCAAGTCAACCCCGGTTATTTCTTGGACTAATTCGTGCATAGTCACTCGTCGCCAAGGGGGAGTTAGGTCAATTTCCCTGTCTTGATAGGTGATTTTCAGCGTACCTAAAACATCTTGTGCAGCATTAACAATAATGTTTTCGGTTAACTCCATCATGTCATAATAATCGGCATAGGCCTGATAGATTTCGATGGAAGTAAACTCGGGGTTATGTTTAGTAGAAACCCCTTCATTACGAAAAATTCGGCCTAACTCAAAGACTTTTTCAAAACCACCGACTATTAATCTTTTTAGATGTAATTCGGTGGCAATGCGGAGATATAACTCCATCTCCAGCGTATTATGATAGGTGATAAACGGTCTAGCATCGGCTCCTCCCGCTTCACTTTGTAGCACGGGAGTTTCAATTTCAATAAAACCTTCTTGGTCTAAATATCTGCGAATGGCAGCGGTAATTTGGGCGCGACGGCGAAAAGTTTGTCGCACTTCGGGATTAACAATTAAATCCACATATCTTTGTCGATAACGTTTTTCTACATCGGTTAAACCGTGCCATTTATCTGGGAGAGGTAAGAGGGATTTGGTGAGAATTTCGTACTCGTTTACATAGATAGATAATTCGCCGCGTTCTGTGCGTTTAATCGTCCCTTTTGCCCCTAAAATATCGCCTGTATCGGTTAGTTTAATTACCGTGTTAAAGGCATTCGGCACGGCGGCCATGGTTTCACTAATGCGTTTTTTATCGAGGTATAATTGAATCGTTCCCGTTTCATCTTGCAGGTTAAAAAAGGCTAGTTTACCCATAATTCTTCGGGCAATAATCCGACCAGCAATTGCTACTTCTGTGCTAATTTCTTCCCCCGGTGCTAAGTCAGCGTACTGCTCTTGTAATTGTTGAGCGTGAGCGGTGGATTTCCACTGGTAAGCGTAGGGATTTAAGCCAGCTTTTTGCAATCCTGCCACTTTTTCTAAACGAGCGGACCGGATTTCTTCGAGGGTAGAGGAGGGTTGATTTTCAGGATTTTGTGCTTGAGATGCCATCGTTTTCTAAGAGGAACAATTCTGGGGAATTTTTAGGTGTTGGGGATTTCAGTTATCAGTTATCAGTTATCAGTTATCAGTTTACTGTTTACTGTTTACTGTTTACTGTTTACTGTTCACTGCTCACTGAAAAATTATCGTCCCATTTCTCGCTTTAATTTTTTCAATTCTTCTTCCATTTCCCATTCTTTAAATTTTAGATCGAGATTATCGTAGTTTGAGCGCTGATAGTCCGATTCTTGGGGTTGATCCCAAAAAGTGGTTTCCCAGTCAGGGGACTGATTTTTAGGGGCTTTTTCGGCTTTAATTTGCACTTCTTGACGACGTTGTTGGACTTGTTGCAGTAACTCTTGGGATTGAGTCAGACGTTTTTTCACCCCTTCCATCCGTCCCCAAAGTTGATTACCCTGACGGAAGAGGGCCGCCTCGCGTTCACTAGCAGCCTTAAGCAAGTCCTGCCGTCCAGCGGCCTTAGCCTTATCAATTCTAGCGTGCCAAGTTTGGATATCTTGGGCAGTGGCCAAAATTTGCTGTTCGAGACGTTGACGCTCATTTTCTAGGGCGCTAATTAGTTTAGCAGTATCGCGCTCCTGTTCGCGCAGTTGTTCCACCAGCGCCTGTAATTCTAATTGGGGATGACTTCTGAGAAATTCTTCCAGTTGGGTTTCAAGAAAGCGACTGACATCATCAAATAGATTGCCCATCTGTGCAGTATCCTAAATTTGCAATTAAAGTCTAGGAGCGATCGATTTTAATCCCCCTCTTTTTAGCATAGGCTAGATCAACCCTAGATTTAAATGGGGTCTGCTGAAAAAGTTTTTCCTGGGGGCAGGGTGTGGGGTGTAGGGTTTTACCGATTTTGAGGTAGTCAGTTACCTAATTTTCAGGGAAAAAGTCCAGGAATTTTACCCCCGATCCCTCCAATGGTCGGCACTTTTTGAGGTCAAAAAAGTCTAAAAGCCTTATCCAACAAG
>NZ_JASJFF010000035.1:0-2045 GCF_030065435.1 Microcystis sp. M53603_WE2 | reverse complement strand
CCCCACTCCCCACCCCTTACACCCTACACCCCTCACCCTACACCCCACACCCCACTCCCCACACCCCACTCCCCACTCCCCACACCCTACACCCCACACCCCACTCCCCACACCCCACACCCTACACCCCACTCCCCACACCCTACACCCCACTCCCCACTCCCCACACCCCCACTCCCTTCTTTACAAAACTTCATCGTAATTGGAGGGCTGGAAAGGGCAATCCTTGGGCAATAGGGGAAGGGAAAGCGGGGAAATATTAAAAAAAACTTAAAATTTTTATCTTGCTGCCCTTTATACCCTTAAAGCCTTGCTGTCTCTGATTTCCCGACGGTGAGAGGCTTTGAGCCATGGTCAGGAATTGATGACCAACTCGATCGAGTTATTGTTAAGTGACTGTTACAAAAAGACAGCAAAAAACTTAATAATATGTAACAAACAAAGTTTCGACAGCAGTGTATAAATTTAACTTGAGGGGCCAAGATAACAGACAAAAGTTAAGCTGGATACTTGTTTAACCTCCTTAGGTGATTTATGAGAGAGCCGTGAAGTTTTTTCAGGTTTCTTAAAGTAAATCGCAACAATCACGGTCAAGGCTCGTCCAGACTCACCGTGAAATCCCTTAAGAGGGAAAATTTTAATTGCAAGCAAATCCCATTTAAATTTAGGAGATTGTCACAATGTTTGACGCATTCACCCGGGTAGTATCCCAAGCTGATGCTCGCGGCGAATATTTAAGCTCTTCCCAACTAGACGCTCTGAGCGCCATGGTTGCCGACAGCAACAAACGGATGGACTCTGTTAACCGGATCACCAGTAACGCTTCCACCATCGTTGCCAACGCCGCTCGTAGCCTGTTCGCTGAACAGCCCCAACTGATCACCCCCGGTGGTAATGCCTACACCAGCCGTCGTATGGCCGCTTGCTTACGCGACATGGAAATCATCTTGCGCTATGTTACCTACGCTACCTTCTCTGGCGACGGCAGTGTTCTCGATGATCGTTGCTTAAATGGTCTGCGCGAAACCTATGTAGCTTTAGGAGTACCAGGAGCTTCCGTAGCTGCTGGCGTAAGCAAAATGAAAGAAGCGGCTTTATCCATTGCTAACGATCGCAACGGTATCACCCCCGGCGATTGCAGTGCTTTAATGTCTGAAATTGCCAGCTACTTCGACCGCGCCGCCGCTGCTGTCGCCTAGTCCCTGGGGCTAGTCTCAATTAAACCGTAGGAAACTTATTGCAAGATTATTGGGAGATACCAAACAATGAAAACCCCCCTTACCGAAGCCGTAGCAGCCGCTGATTCTCAAGGTCGTTTCTTAAGCAGCACCGAAATCCAAACTGCTTTCGGTCGTTTTCGTCAAGCTTCTGCTGGCCTCAGCGCCGCTAAAGTGTTGACCGAAAGAGCCAGTTCTTTGATCTCTGGTGCTGCTCAAGCCGTGTACAACAAGTACCCCTACACCACCCAAATGCAAGGGGCTAACTTTGCGGCGGATCAACGCGGTAAAGAAAAATGCGCTCGTGACATCGGTTACTACCTCCGCATGGTGACCTACTGCTTAGTTGCTGGTGGAACCGGTCCGATGGACGAGTACCTCATCGCTGGTATCGACGAAATCAACCGCACCTTCGACCTGTCTCCTAGCTGGTACATCGAAGCTCTCAAATATATCAAAGCCAACCATGGTTTAAGTGGCGACCCTGCGGTAGAAGCCAACTCCTATATCGACTACGCTATCAACGCTCTCAGCTAGTCCAATCGAAAAAACTGCTGGTCTGGAAAGACAGGAGGTTGTTAGCAAAAGGGTTAGCAATCACCTGTTCTTCCAGACCTTGTTATATCCATCGTCAAGGCGGCCAAGTAATCGAACTGATCCTCCCCTAGTTTTGAGGGGTCAGAAAACGATCATTTTTTTGTAGGAGAACTTTAGTGGCAATTACTACCTCAGCTTCCCGTTTAGGGACAACCGCTTTTAGCGAGGTTGCTCCCGTGGAATTACGTCCCGATTGGTCTCGTGATGACGCACAGGCGGTTATTCGCGCTG
>NZ_JASJFF010000922.1:0-4856 GCF_030065435.1 Microcystis sp. M53603_WE2 | reverse complement strand
TTTATGTGGGCAATTTACCCGCTTATCACTTGCAGGGAGATTACGATCTAACTCTACAATTGGCCCATCAAAAAGATACCAAACAACACAACAATTTTGATCTTTATTTACAAAGACAGATCGAGGGGAAAACTTGGCGTTTACTGGAAGAAGTTGCCTCCCAATGGCGCAGCTATTTAGTCAAATAACCGGAAAAAGCCCGGGGATTTTGCTATAGTCTATGATTATCAGCAATGACAATCCTCAAAGGGAAAATTTAGCGATTATGATTACCTGTCCTCGTTGTCAGCACAAGGTCGATAGTCAAGCCTTACAATGTCCCTACTGTGCTAATATTTTAAAGGCCTATGGTCATCCCGGCATGACCCTACATCAAGCTGTCACGGGCGAGTTTTTGTGTGAAACTTGTCTGTATCATGGCGATGATAGCTGTAATTTTCCCCAACGTCCCTACGCTACCGGCTGCACTTTATACAAAAATAGCCAAATAATAGCAGAAAAAATTCCTCCTCTCCCTCTCTCTAGGGTGTTAAAAAATTGGTGTCTCAGAAATAAGGGATTATTGCTATTATTAACCCTAATTTTGGGCAGTATTGCCCTGGCTTTTATAAACTCACGTCGTTAATTTTTTTGCTGGCGATCGAGCCTTGATATAAATCTAGATCGAACCAGAAAGTTGTGCCAATTCCCACTTCACTAATCAAATTAATTTGACTATAGTGCTTTTCAATAATATTTTTGACGATCGATAATCCTAATCCCGTCCCTTCTAGGGTATGAACGCGATTTTCTACCCGATAGAAGCGATCAAATATGGCACTTTGATCCTCGGCATCGATGCCAATACCAGTATCGGATACTTCCACGCGAATTTTGAGAGTTTCTTGGGGATTATCTTTGCTGATTTTATAGGCACGAATCACCACTTTACCGCCAGCAGGAGTAAATTTTAGGGAGTTACCGACTAGATTAGTTAATACCTGTAAGAGTAGATCATAATGACCTAAAATTGGTAATAAATTGGCTTCAATTTCCGAGCTTAATTCTAGTCCTTTATCCCTAGCATTGAGTTGATAAGTCCTCAGGGTTTGTTCGATTAATTGTCCGATATCGAGCGCATCTAAGTTATAGTTACGGGAGGATTCTAACCGGGAAAGATCGAGAACATCATTAACTAAACGAGTTAAGCGATCGGTTTCATGATTGGCGGTTTCTAAAAACTCTCTTTTTTCTGTATCGCTGAGATCCTCTCCAAATTCTGTCAGGGTTTCAATAAAAGATTTGATGTTGAATAAAGGGGTTCTTAACTCATGGGAAACATTGCTGATAAATTGACTTTTTGCCTCATTTAATTCTGTTTCTCTGGTGATATCCTGTAGCGTCATAGCAATTCCCCGGACATTCTCCCGATACTGATCGAATACCTGAGTTAACAAAATGCGAATTGTGCAGGGTTTCGGGTGAGTTAAAGATAATCTAAATTCCGCCGGGGAATAGTTATTATTTTCCTGATCAATAACAGCATTTTTCTGATTTTGATTAGCGGATTCTTCTGGTTGGAGGGTTTCTCCTGCCGCAATTTGATAGAGAGGTTTAGTTAGTTTAACCGTTAACTCCGAAGGAAAAAGATGTAGAACATTTTTACCGATAATTTCCTGATCTTCCCAGCCAAATATTTCCCGAGCTGCTGGATTAATTAATAATAATTGAAAGTTAGTATCTAAGAGAATTGCTCCATCAGCAATAGTGGACATTAACGTATCTAGTTTGGCTTTTTCGGCGGTCATTTCTTCGATATTTTGTTCTTCGTATCGTTCTAACTTTTCCGCCATTTCATTAAAACTGAGAATTAATTCCCCTAACTCTCCTCCCAGGGGTAAATCAACGCGCTGCTTAAAATTTCCCGCTGCAATATTTTTGACCCCGACTAATAACTCCTTGATTGGTTTGGTGATAGTTAAAGCATTAAAAACTGCCCCGAGAATCACCATCGCCCAAATCGAGACAAAAACGGCAATAGTAACATCACGGGTTAGATTAGAAGAAGCCACCACAATAGCGTTAGGATTGATCCCGATCGCCAATACTCCCAAATATTTGCCCTCATGATTCAAGGGAACAAAGACATCGGTTACTTCACCGTCGGGGGTTTTATGCTGACGGACGAGGGGAGTTTCCCCATTTTCGCCATAATTTTCCGGTAATTGAATGCGACGCTCGATCGTCAGGGAATTTTTAACTTCGGCGGTAGAATAGGGAATGCCGAAAAATATTTGACCCTCCTCGTTAGCGTAGATCAAATAACGAACACTGGAGGTACTACTATAAAAACGGGCTGAAAAACGGGCTAAATCGGTTAAATTGTCCTCAGCAATCAGAGGGGAGACATTAGCGGCTAATAACAGCCCTAAATCCCGGCCAAAACGGGTATCATTGAGACGGACATCCTGCTGGATCGTGTTAACCGCCCAAAAGGTTAAACCACTCATCAACAAAGAAACGGCTAAAGTAGCCGCAGCCATTAATTTAGTTTGGAGGGTGAATTCGGACCACCAACGGGCGATCGCTTCTCGGAGACTAGGCAGAAAATTAGACACGGTTAGGCAGGATTAATCTGTATTCTTGACTACTCTATCGCTCAAATCGCGGGTTAGCACGATCATCTTAACTCATTAAACCTCTTGCATAATTAGGGTCTGCTGAAAAAGTTTTTCGTGGGGACAGGGTGTGGGGTGTGGGGTGTGGGGTGTGGGGTGTGGGGTTTTACCGGTTTTGAGGTGGCCAATTACCTAATTTTCAAGGAAAAATTGCCTCAATTTTCCCCCTCATCACTCCCATGCCTGGTACTTTTTGAGGGGAAAAAAGTCTAAAAGTCTTACCCAACAAGGTTTTTATCATTACTCAGCAAGCCCTAATTAATTTTTCAGGGTTCAAAAACGGCAAAAATAAGGATTAAATGGCATAAAGTCTGTAAATAGGGTTTGCGGCAAAAAGTTTTTCCTGGGGGCAAGGTGTGGGGTGTGGGGTGTGGGGTGTGGGGTTTTACCAGTTTTGAGGTGCCCAAGTACCTAATTTTCAGGGAAAAAGTCCAGGGATTTTCCCCCGATCACTCCTATATCCAGTACTTTTTGATTGACAAAAGGTCTAAAAGTCTTACCCAACAAGGTTTTAAGATTTATTCAGCCAGCCCTAAATAGACCATTTAACTGATTATTATTCCTTCTTAATTCTCCTGACTACTGACTCCTAACCCTAACAACAATTTTTGATTTTTACAAGAGGTCTATTATTTAAGCTGGCAGTAATCTCACCTAAGTCTCCGAGAAAGTCAAGAAATGCCCAAAAGCGCCAAGAGTTCTAATTTTAGCTACCCCCGGTACTTCTGTGGTGTAAATACTGAACACACCTAGATTTTGCCGTTGACTAGAGGTTTCGATCGCTGGTTTTAAGATTTGATTTTTGATCACATTTCTGGCTGCCACCGGCAAAGAATCGATCGAGCCACAGAGACTGATTTTCTCGCAAGCGATTTTGTCGGCATGAGCGAGGAGTTTTTCGGCGGCGTATTCGCTGTAAAGTTCTTGGGGGGGATTGGTAAATCCCATAATCCCCGCTATTACCCCCAAGGCGATCGCTCCCTTGAAGAAATTACCCCCCATAGCTACTTAGCTCCTTGATTTTGTCTTCTCCACTCTAATTTTGACAAGACATTTTCGATCTGCCTAGGGGGCAGTGTTAATTTCTTAAACCAATACCGGGTGCATAGCACTCTAGTACATTTCCCGTGAGACTGCAACTAACCAACAGATAATCACAGTGAGAACAGGCGGTGCTAACGAGATGGTGTTCTAAAATATGCTGTCTTTCGGCAAAATTTCCACAATTAGGACAGCGCACTTGTTGCCGGGTGATCATAGCAAACCTCATTAATTAGTTATCTTCTGTATATCAAGCTAGTTTTTCTTGATCCCAATCGGTTTAAGTCTATTTTTTCCTTGATCCCCATTATGGAGTCGATCATCTGATCTTGCTAGTAATTTTTACTAAACTTTGCAATTTTTCTGGAAAATTTTAATAATTTCTTTCTGGTGTTTTTTACCTTGATCGGATAGGTATCGGTAATTTTGGGGAAGAGAAAACCAGAAAGTGAACTATTGATCCCTTACTGCTATAATTACGGCTGAGATTATTGATTATGCTATGAAGTACGCTCTGGTTCACGAGTGGTTAACCCCAAAGGCGACGGGGGGATCGGAATTAGTGGTTAAGGAGATTTTACAATGTCTAGAGGCGGATTTATACGCTTTGATCGATTTTGAGTCCACTAATCCCGATAGTTATCTCTATGGTCGCTCGATCGGGACAACTTTTCTGCAAAATTTCCCGAAAGCGAGAAATGGCGTCCAAAAATACTTACCTTTTCTTCCCCTAGCGATCGAGCAGTTAAATTTAGAGGATTATGATGTAATTTTATCCTCCTCCCATTGTGTGGCTAAAGGGGTTTTAATTCGACCGGATCAGGTTCATATTTGTTACTGTCACAGTCCGATGCGTTATGCTTGGGATTTAACTTTTGACTATCTGGCTAATAGTAAGTTAGGACAGGGATTACCCGGTATTTTCACCCGTTATCTTTTGCATGGTTTGCGTCAGTGGGATGTGATTTCTGCTAATCGTGTGGACTATTTTCTAGCTAATTCCCACCACACCGCTAGACGAATTTGGCGCTGTTATCGACGGGAGGCAAAAGTTATTTATCCTCCCGTACAAATCGAGCGTTTTCCCTACCAAGAGAAAAAAGAAGATTTTTATTTAGTAGTCTCTCGTTTGGTTAGTTATAAAAAAGTCCCTTTAAT
>NZ_JASJFF010001081.1:0-4898 GCF_030065435.1 Microcystis sp. M53603_WE2 | reverse complement strand
TGCTGCGAAAATAGGATTGGGACTTTCAAAAACCTTGCATTATCCTTCTTGTAGTACATCGCTTGGTACACAAAACAAGGGCAACAAAGCCTGAAACGACTGGCTACTGACGACCGGCTCCTGACTCCTACCCCCAGGAAAAACTTTTTCAGCAGACCCTAACTAAACATCGATTGTAGTCTCCAAAAAGGATAGATACACCTAGGTTAATTCCTAGAGAAGTAATTTCGGTGCTGTCAACCAGAATAACTGACACTTACCTAGGGGATTTTCTTGATTGGGAACCTCTAGACCAATTATTCCCGCTTTTTTGACCGATAATTTCCCTTGAAACTTGCCCCAAACTAGCATTTCCGTCCAATAGCCTAAATCCGGTTCGTGACCTACCAGTGCGATCGCATTTTCCTCTCGCTGATAGTCGGACTTTTGCCACCATTGCACCCAATCTTGAATATTGCCATTGGGCGATAGGGGATTAAATTGCTCAATTTTACGGCTTAAACCCGCTTTTTGCAAAATTTCGGCGGTTTGCACGGCACGCACCAGGGGAGAAGTCAAAATTAGGTCAAATTTCACCCCCAACTGTCCTAATCTTTGGGCAATTTTAGCAGTTTTGGCCCTACCTTCCTCGGTTAAAGGACGTTCCCCATCGTTGAGATAATCCCCCGATTGTCCTGCTAATCCATGACGCACAAAATAAAGTTTCATATCAGTGTTAGGTCGGTCTTGGCAATGTTAACAGATAGCTGAGGTCTAATAGCTAGGTGCGAATTACCTTTTCATCGGGGTTAACTAGATGGGAAAGTTTCTGTTTAATTTGGGTGTCATACAGTTCCCACTTAAGTTTTGCGTATTCGGCATTATTATTAAAACCACCGAGGAAACCGATAGGAATTTCAAAACCTCCGGCCATATAACGACCACCACCAAAAAAGCGACCTTGGTTATCCTGTCCGAAAGCTTCCTTGAGAAATTCATCGGGATCTAGGGTAATTTTACTGGTACGCATAGAACCAATGACTAACTCGATCTCCTCATCTTCATCGTGAACGATACCATAAACTAAAGCCGTGTGAACATTTTCTTCTGTCACCAAAAAATCGGCAGCTTGGGGAATCGCATCCCGGTCATCATAACGCAAATAACCGACCCCAGCGATCGAATAATTATTTTTAATAATACGGTTTTTTAAGGCCCGTTCAATCACATCCATCACCCGTCGGGATCTGGCCGATTGCAGGACAGCGTTTAATAATTGGGCATCGTAGAAACGACTGAGATAACCAGCAGCAATAAATTCACATTCTTGCGCTTGCATTAAATTATTCGTATCCGATCGCAATCCGTGCATCAAGGCTGTGGCACACTTAACATGGACGGTATCGCTACTATTAAAACTTATTAACCCTTTTTGGATATATTGGGTTAACATCGTCGCTGTTGCCCGGATTTGGGGACGAATATCGACAAATTCCGCCTCTAGATCCCCTTGGCGAGTATGATGATCAATCACGACAATAATGGGAATTTTTGCCTGTTTAACCAGAGTGGTTAACTGACTATTGGTTCCCTGACCATCGACAAAAACACAACCCTGATAAACCGAAAGATCTCTATCCTTGAGGGTATGGACTCCCCAACGTTTAGCCGGTAAACCCGTTAGTTTTACCAAAGCGACATTTTCCTGATGGGAGAGAGTACCCGCATAGACTATATCACAGTGAATATCGTACTGTTCGGCGATAATTTGATAGGCCCAGGCACTAGAAAGAGCATCGGGATCCGGGAAATCCTGCATCACCACAATTTGATTTTCGCTGCGGTGATTTTCCAAAGTACGTCGCAGGCGATCGATTAGGGAAATAAGTAGGGTATCATTACTAACCGTGACTGGAGGAAGGGGACATACTGCCGGTGCTTCCCCTACCACTACATCAGTTTCGAGGGACTTGGCAGGAACTAGACTCAGTAATTCAGCCATCATTTTTAGAAAAGTTTGCTTAAAGGTAGATTCAGTCAGGATTTTTTGAGTTAATTAATTCTAGACGATATTCTCGCTTGATCGGTTCATCTCAAATATTAAGCTTTTCTTGCCCCTAGCTCCTTACTCTGGGGCCATAACTCTAGTCTATCAAAAGACCCCTGCCGTTTGTTCTGGGAGAGGAGTTAGGGCAATTAACCATCGCTGCCATTACTTGAGAAAATAGATACTATACCAAACCCCTTAATTTTCCCTTCAGGCTCGACCATCTACCTAATTCTTGAGTAAAATTTCATGGCCCAACTGGACAACATCGAAGCGATCGAAAAAAAGCTCTGGAAAGCGGCCGACACCCTGCGCGCTAATTCTAACTATGCCAGTAACGAGTATTTTCTGCCCGTTATGGGCTTGATTTTCCTTCGTCATGCCTATAGTCGTTTTCTCAAGGTTAAGAGGGAGGTAGAGGCGGATTTACCGAAGCGAGGGGGTAAAACACGCTCCTTAACCAAAGAAGATTTCTTGTGCAAAGGAGCGATCTATCTCCAAGAAAAAGCTCAGTTCGATTTTCTGGTGGCGCTCCCCGATAGCGTCAATCGCTCGACCTCCTTAATGGAAGCAATGCTATCGATCGAGGGGGATTATCCACCTTTAGGGGGTATTTTACCGAAAACGGAATACCAAGAACTAGATAACGTGGTATTAGGGAATTTACTACGGATTTTAAACCCAGAAGAGTTAAAAAAAGCCGATGGGGATATTTTCGGGCGAATTTATGAATATTTCCTAACACAATTCGCTAATCTCAAAGCTCACGATAACGGAGAGTTTTTTACTCCCGTTTCTCTAGTATCTTTGATCGCCAATGTTTTAGAACCCGATCACGGATTGGTTTTCGATCCTGCCTGTGGTTCGGGGGGAATGTTTGTCCAGAGCGCACATTTCGTTGAGAGACAGCGCATCAATCCCCAGATGTTAACTTTTAAAGGGTTAGAGAAGAATCCGACCACAATTCGTTTAGCCAAGATGAATCTCGCGGTTCACGGTTTAGAAGGGGATATCCAAAAAGCGATCACCTACTACGAGGATCCGCTGGCATTGGCCGGGAAAGTGGATTATGTGATGGCCAATCCTCCCTTTAACGTGGACGAGGTGGATAGTAAGGTAGATGGTGATGAGCGCTTACCCTTCGGATTGCCGGGGGTTAATAAAAGTAACAAAGTTTCCAACGGTAACTATCTATGGATCAGTTACTTCTACAGCTATCTCAATGATCGAGGAAAAGCCGGTTTTGTTATGTCTTCCCAAGCTTCCAGCGCCGGGAGAGACGAAGGCAAGGTAAGACAGAAGTTAATCGAGACGGGAACGGTGGACATAATGATCGCGATCCGCTCCAACTTTTTCTATACCCGCTCCGTACCCTGCGAGTTGTGGTTTCTCAATCGAGGGAAACCCGCCGAGCTTCAAGATAAGATATTAATGATCGATGCCCGCAATATTTACCGGAAAGTAAACCGGACGATCAACGATTTTAGCCCAGAACAGTTACAGAATATTCTCTCGATTGTCTGGCTCTATCGGAGCGAATCGAAGCGTTTTATCGATTTGGTTGTCGGTTATTGCCAGAGTATCGATCGAGAGTATCAGGGATCGATCGCTCTTTTACAAAACTATCGCGAGCATCTGGACAAGTTAACCGAGTCCCTAGAGAAATTTTATAATCTCATCGATGAAAAAGACGGAACATGGTTAGAACTCCGAACAGCATCTGAGCTTTTCAAAGATGACATCGATAAATACGCCGGTTTCGCTCCGATTTCCTATAACGCTGATGATTTAGAGACTTTACACGAGGCTGTCCGCTGTTATCACGAATACGGCGAATTTAGTCGGGATCTGGGCAAACAGGCGGATCTGGTGAATAAATTATTAGGTCGAGCGATCGAGCGTGCCGAGAAGGATCTGGGAGCAAGAGATAGTAAACTGTGGTGGAATTCCCGCGAACTCAACACCTTACGCAAAGAAGCCGATACAAACCGTCAGAATGCGATCGAACAGCTTAAATCGGTTCGTAGTTTCTACCGTCACGCTCACTGGTTATTAGAAAGGTTCCCCGATGCCAAGCTGCGGGATGTGGAAGGGTTGGTTAAAGTGGTCGATCGCGAGGAGTTACAGGCGAATGATTGGAGTTTAACCCCCGGACGCTATGTCGGCGTTTCCCCAGAGGAGGAAGATGAGGATTTCGATTTCGAGGAAACGTTACGCGAAATTCATCTGGAGTTAAATGATCTCAACTCCGAGGCGATTCGTTTAGCTGATGAAATTGCTAAGAATTTTGAAGGGTTGGGGATTTAAAAAAGAACTTCGGTATATTTCCTTAAAGGAGACCGATGGAGATAGCGATCGTGTCTAAATTAAAATACGGTGTTTATTTTCTACCCTACAATCCCGATTTAGTCCCTAGAGCCAAGGAAATGCGAAAAAATCCCACACCGACAGAAAAAAAGTTATGGGCTTTTCTCCGACAATTTCCTTTAAAAATGTGGCGACAGCGACCGATCGATCAATTTATCGTTGATTTCTATTGTCCGAAGTTGAAATTAGTGATCGAGGTGGATGGGGAGGTTCATCTTACTCCGGAGGCAATGGCTTATGATGCTAGAAGAACGAAGGTTTTAGAGGGATACGGATTAACGGTGATCCGTTTCACCAATGATGAGGTTAAATACGATTTCGAGGCGGTTTGTGAGAAAATATCGGGGTTTATTTCTTCGCTTCCTGTCTGTACGGAGGTTGATGATCCTCCTTAGTCCCCCTTGAAAGGTAATCCCCCCTAGCCCCCCTTTTCAAGGCTATCCCCCCTAGCCCCCCTTTTCAAGGCTATCCCCCCTAGCCCCCCTTTTCAAGGCTATCCCCCCTA
>NZ_JASJFF010000765.1:0-5028 GCF_030065435.1 Microcystis sp. M53603_WE2 | reverse complement strand
TGGGTGTTTTTTTCAGTGACCAGTAAACAGTAATCAGTGAAAAGAAAACTCCAAACTTGCCACTTTATACTGATAACTGATAACTGATAACTGATAACTGATTTAGCCAAAACGTCCACTAACATAATCTTTAGTTGCTTGTTCTTGAGGATCACCGAAGATTTTGTCCGTATGATCAAACTCGACTAAATAACCAATTTTGCCACCTTTATCGGTGGGTTCAGCGTTATAAAAAGCCGTTAAATCTGCTACTCTAGTAGCTTGTTGCATATTGTGAGTAACAATAATAATTGTATAACGTTCTTTTAATTCGTGCATTAATTCCTCAACTTTTAAAGTTGAAATTGGATCCAGTGCCGAACAGGGTTCATCCATTAATAATACTTCTGGTTGAGCGGCAATAGCGCGAGCAATACATAATCTTTGTTGTTGTCCCCCCGACAGGGAAAAACCGCTTTCTTTCAGTTTATCTTTTACTTCTTCCCAGAGAGCAGCCCGACGCAGGGAAGTTTCTACTAATTCATCCAAATCGCCTTTATAACCATTTAAGCGCGCTCCGTAAACCACATTATCATAAATGGATTTGGGAAAAGGATTAGGGCGCTGGAACACCATACCAATGTATTTTCTTACTTCGACAGGATCCACCTCTTGAGAGTAAATATCTTGGTTATGATAAAAAACTTTGCCGTCAATACGAAAACCGTGAATTAAATCATTGAGACGATTAAAACACCTGAGAATGGTACTTTTTCCACAGCCAGAGGGTCCGATAAAAGCGGTGACTTTATTTTTGGGAATATCGATCGAAACGTCTCGTACTGCCCGATAATTACCATAGTAAATATCAGCCTTATCGACCTTTAAAACGGTTCCTGTAGAATGGGGGTTAGAGTTAGTTAGCATAAATTATTTACCTTGAGTTTGGCTAATTGAGGAATTGGAAAGATAGGTGGATTTTTACTTAAATATCCCTTTTTGCTTTTCACTTTTTCCCTGACTTAAGTAGAGAGGCACAATTATTTGTAGGATGGGTTAGAGGTAGCGTAAACTATGCGGGCGTTGGGTTTCATGCTTCAACTCAACCTACGTTCTTTTTCCTTGACTTAATAGGTTTTCTGGCGCGTGGCTAAACGGGATAAAATGTTAGTTAACAACACCAAAAGCACCAGAATTAAAGCACCTGCCCAAGCTAATTGCTGTTGGGGGGCAAAAGGGGCAGTAGCAAAGTTGAAAACTAAGACCGAAAGGGTGGCAATCGGTTCAAAGACACCCCGGGGCCAAAAGTTAGAGAATAATGCCGTAAAAATTAAGGAGGCGGTTTCCCCGGCAGCCCTAGCAATTGCTAAAGTCACACCGGTTAAAATAGCGGGAACTGCGGCAGGAAGGACGATTTTTAGGACGGTTTGGTAGTTATAGGCCCCTAAACCCATGGCCGCCCAGCGGATGTCTTGGGGAACGATTTTTAAAGCCTCATCGGTGGTTCTAATAATAGTGGGTAACATTAACACCGCTAAACCGATCGAACCAGCCAGGGCAGAAAAGCCTAAAAGGGCTGTTCCTTCGCCAAATAAGGGGGCAACTAGCAAACCGTAGGCGAAAACCCCGACAATAATTGAAGGGACACCCGCTAGAACGTTGGTAGCAAAGCGCACACCCTGGGCAAGTTTGTTATCACCGCTAAATTCCGAGAGATAAACCGCCGCTAAAACGCCGATGGGAACTGCGATCGCTGTGGCTAGGGCGACGACGATAATTGTCCCTAAAATGGCGTTAGCGATGCCTCCTCCTCCTAACCCCGGCGGTGGCGGTAATTTAGTAAAGAGATTAGCGTTTAAACGACCCACCCCTTGCACAAAAACGAAGCCTAGGACGGCAAAGAGGGGAATCACGGTGACGGCTAAACATAAAGCCGAGAGAACGGTCATAATTGTCCCCAATAGCGATCGAGGACTACTCGGTTTCTTTTTGAGATTATTGCCTAAATTCGCACTATCCATATCAGTTATCAGTTATCAGTTATCAGTAATCAGTGAACAGTAAGTAGGTAGGTGTTAAAAGTTGTCAGACACCCCCCTTATCAAGGGGGGATTAAGGGTAGGGTTGATTCATGAATCAACCCTACTATGAATCAAGCCTAGGATTAAGGGGGGATTAAGGGAGGATCGAAGCTAAAATCCATTTTTAATTTAATTATAACCAGCTACTTAAACAGTAATCAGTTATCAGTAATCAGTGAACAGTAATCAGTTATCAGTGATTAGTAAACAGTGAAAAGTGAAAAGACAGCAGTAAACTGCCATTTGATGATGAACACTTAATACAAACTGCTCACTTAATACTCAAAACTTAAAACTCAAAACTGATAACTGATAACTGACGACCGACGGCTTAATACTTAGCTTTGACGCGATTAACGATTAATTCTGCGAAGATATTGACTACTAGGGTCAAAACCAAGAGAACAAAACCCGCATACATTAAAGCTGATACTTGCATTCCCGATGCTTCGGCGAATTGGTTAGCCAATAAGGAAGCGATCGTGTTAGCAGGGGCGAGAATAGAGGCACTAATGCGGTTAGAATTGCCGATAATCATCGTTACTGCCATGGTTTCCCCTAAAGCGCGCCCTAAAGCTAACATAATCCCCCCAACAATCCCAGAAAAAGCGGCAGGAATTAAGACCCGAAAAATCGTTTCCCAACGGGTGGCCCCCAAACCTAGGGAAGCTTGCCGCAAATCCGGCGGTAAAGCGGCCAAAGAGTCACGAGAGATAGCGATAATAATCGGCAGGATCATAATTGCTAAAATAACCCCCGCCGGTAACATTCCAGGACCCCCTAAAGGAGTACTAAACAGAGGAATCCAACTAAAATTAGCATTTAACCAGTTGCCCGGGGGTCTGAGTATAGGAATCAGTACAAAAATACCCCACAATCCGTAAACAACACTGGGAATAGCGGCCAAGAGTTGTACGAGAAAAACTAAAATTGTCCGCGCATTTAAGGGAATAAAATCTTCGCTTAAAAAAATGGCCGAACCGATACCGAGGGGAACAGCAATCAGGAGGGCAATCAGAGAACTAACGAGAGTTCCGTAGATAACGGGCAGAACTCCGAATTCTTCCCGACCGCGCACGGGATTCCAAGCACTACTGGTCAAAAATCCCAGACCAAAGGTTTGAATCGCCGGTAAAGCCCGAATAAAAATCACTAGGGCAATTAGGAGCAAAATTACCCCAATAGCGATGGCAAAGGCGGTAGTTAATCCAACAAAGCCTTTATCGAGGATTTTTTCCGATTCTGGACGTTCTTTAAAATTTGAGTCGGGTGAAACTGTGGGCGCACTCATGATTAGGGTTTAAATCCAGCTAGTTTGCGGTAGCTAAGGTCGAAATTGGCCTTTCTCCACTATTATTGTAACTTTGAATACATTTTTTCGGCTACTAATCCACATTGATTGTGTAATCGGGATAGATGACATCGGCAGCGGCGGCTACTCGTTCGCGGACGTTTTTCGGTAGGGGAATATAACCAAGGGCGGCGGACTGTTCCTGTCCCTGATTAAGTCCAAATTCGATCATCGCCTCCATAGCTAAAGCTTTTTGGGGATCGTTGTATTTTTTATAAACCAACATCCAACTATAGGTGACAATGGGGTAGGAATTTTCCCCCGGGGGATCAACGATAAAAGCCCGCAGATTTTCGGGTAATTCCACCGTGGCTAAGGTGGCAGCGGCGTTAGTTTCATTGGGGATAACAAATTGACCGGCTTGGTTTTGTAAAGTGGCCATGGGCAGCTTATTATTTTTAGCGAAACCGTACTCGATATAGCCAATCGAGCCTTGATTTTGTTGAATTAGGGCAGTTACACCTTCATTTCCTCTACCGCCGAGAAATTTACCTTTTTTGGTCGGCCATTGTACGGCTTTTCCTTCACCGATACTTTTTTTCCATTCGGGACTAACGGCGCTTAAAAACTTAGTAAAAACTCCCGTCGTCCCGCTACCGTCTGCCCGGTGAACTACGGTAATTTCTTCATTGGGTAGTTTTAAATCGGGGTTATCGGCGGCGATTTTGGCATCGTTCCAACGGGTAATCGTGCCTAAAAAGATGCCTATATATGCTTCCCTACTTAGTTTCAGCCCTTCTACTCCGGGCAAATTATAAGCCATAACGATGCTTCCCGCCGTCATCGGTAACAGTAACACCCCGCGGCTAACTCTGGCCATATCCTCGTCACTCATGGCCACATCGGAAGCGCCAAAATCGATCGTACCTTGGATAAATTGTTCGACTCCCGCCCCGCTACCGGTAGATTGATAGTTAATTAGTAGTTTGGAAAGTATTTGATTGATGGTGACAAACCAGTTTTGATATAGGGGTGCAGGAAAAGAAGCGCCCGCACCATTGAGGGCGACCTCTCCCTTTAGGGGAACTTGGGCGATTCTATTGTCCCCTTCTGTGCTAGTTCCCGGCGTATCGCCGCCACCACAAGCGGTTAAAGTCGCTGTTAAAGTCGCTAGGGATAAGGCTGTTAGTAAATTGGTCTTGTTTCTGCTGGGCATAGGATTAATTTTGAGCCGTAAACTGCCTTAAATTTTACGCTAAAAGTTACCACTGCTTGGTAAAGAATAGGTTAAGAAGTGAATAAAAAAACATAATGTATTGTCAAGAAAAGTTTTCTCGATAACTAGACAAAAATCTCAACTTCTTTTACTATTTATTTTGACTAAACATTAGTTTTAAGTAGGGAGGCACAATTATTTTTAGGATGGGTTAACGGTAGCGTAACCCATGCAGGCGTTGGGTTTCATGCTTCAACCCAACCTACGTTCTTCTTTTACTATTTGTTTTGACTAAACATTAGTTTTAAGTAGGGAGGCACAATTATTTGTAGGATGGGTTAGCGGTAGCGTAACCCATACGGGCGTTGGGTTTCATGCTTCAACCCAACCTACGTTCTTCTTTTACTATTTGTTTTGACTAAACATTAGTTTTAAGTAGGGAGGCACAATTATTTGTAGGA
>NZ_JASJFF010000773.1:0-8793 GCF_030065435.1 Microcystis sp. M53603_WE2 | reverse complement strand
GAGGTCTTGTAGTTCCAACATAGCTTCAATTTCCTCTCGACTTTTTTGGGGTAATTTATAAATGATTATCGTTTCGATTAAATCAATGACATTTTTCTGCACTAAGCGATCGCTCAGTTCTCTTTGAGCCTGTTTAATTAAAATCTTAGCAGAATTAACAGCTTGACTCTCACTTTCCGTGACCAATTTGATCATGGCGATCGCTAAGGAAGGAGTCTCGTCATTTGCCAATTCATCCAGATAGATTCTTTTAATCCTTGACAAGGATAACAAGTCTGCAAATTGCTGGGGATGTTCTCGCTCAATTTCTCGGCTAGGATAAATAACAACTATCTGCCACGGTGACAAAGGTTTATACTGTCTAAGATATAAGAAAAGTTCCGAAAATAATCGATAATATAGGTCTTCATCCTTTTGAAACTGCACTTCTACCAGATAAAAGGGCGAATTTTCTAGATTATCGAGCGGCAAAAATAAACCATCCAATCGAAAAGCTAGTTGTTTAACTTCTTGGGAAGTAAATCGATAATTGCTCACGATAGCATCGGGTCGCTCAATTAATTCAAAGAACGAATCGGGAAAATCGAGAAACATTCGATAGAATATGCTGTCAGTTTTCATGCTGTCACAAAATTACCTGTAATTTCCGCTTAATCCGCCAACAAAAGAGAATTAACCTATGATCATCCCATCATTTCTGCAACCCGGTGCTAAAGTTTCTCTGGTGGCCACCAGTGGAGCCGTCAAGGAATTAGCCGCCCTAGAAAAAGGCGTAGAAATCTGGCGATCGAGGGGTTATCAAGTGGAATTTAGCGAGAATTGGTCGAATCGTCTCGGTTATCTCGCCGGTAGCGACGAGGAACGTCGTCAAGCTTTAGCCCAAGCATGGCAAGATGCCGATTGTCAAGCAATTCTCTGCGCTAGGGGGGGTTACGGTAGCGCTCGCCTCTTAGAAAATTGGACATGGGCAAAAACTAACCCGAAATGGTTAATCGGTTTTTCCGACGTGACGGGGATTTTATGGAGTTTAGCGAAACAGGGCATTTGTAGCGTTCACGGGGCAGTTTTAACCACCTTAGCCCAAGAAAGTCCCCAATCAATCGATCGCCTCTTTTCTCTCCTAGAAGGTCGTCCTTTAGCCCCTCTTGTCGGTCAAGGTTGGGGTGGGGGCAAAGTGCGGGGACGCTTATTACCAGCTAATTTAACCGTAGCCACCCATCTCCTCGGAACCTCGGTTCAACCCACCCTAGAGGGGGTAATTTTAGCCCTAGAGGACGTAACCGAGGCCCCCTACCGAATTGATCGAATGTTAACTCAGTGGCGAATGCTGGGCATTTTCTCCCAAATTAAAGGCATTGCCCTCGGTCGTTTTAGCCGTTGTCTGGCAGCCCCCGGTAGTGATAGTCAAACCGTAGAGGAAGTCTTAAAAGAGCGTTTGGGCGATTTGGGTATTGCGGTTATTGCTGAGTTACCTTTCGGTCATGATGGCGATAATGCCGCTTTACCGGTGGGAACAATGGTAGAACTGGACGGGGATCGGGGAATCTTAGAATTTTTCTATCCCCAATGATCCACTTTTTTGATAGTATCTTAGAGAAGTGTTAACAAATGTAACAAAAAATTAATTATAGATGAAAGTATTAGTTGTCGGTGCGACAGGAACCCTAGGGCGACAGATCGTGCGTCATGCCATCGATCAGGGACATCAAGTGCGTTGTTTGGTACGCAGTCAGAGAAAAGGGGCTTTTTTGAAGGAATGGGGCGCGGAATTAGTCGGGGGAACCCTACGGGATAAGAGTACCATTATTGCCGCTTTAGAGGGAATGGACGCGGTGATCGATGCCGCTACTGCCCGGGCGACGGACTCAGCCAGCATTAAACAGGTGGATTGGGATGGTAAAGTTAATCTGATTCAAGCGGCCAAAACCGCCGGGGTAGATCGCTTTATTTTCTTTTCGATTCTCAATGCCGAAAAATATCCCAACGTGCCTTTGATGGAGATAAAACGCTGTACCGAGAAATTTATAGCAGAATCGGGTTTAAAATATACAATTCTGCGTCCCTGTGGCTTTATGCAGGGGTTAATCGGTCAATACGCCATCCCGATGTTAGATAATCAAACGGTCTGGATCACGGGGGAAAGTACGGCGATCGCCTACATGGACACCCAAGATATCGCTAAATTCGCCGTTCGCGCCCTAGAAGTCCCCGAAACCGTCGGTCAATCCTATCCTGTGGTGGGCAGCAAAGCTTGGAAAGCTGAAGAAATTATCGAAGTTTGCGAACGCTTATCGGGTAAAGAGGGGAAAATTTGGCGTTTACCCATGGGATTACTGCGTTTTATGCGGGGAATAAGCCGTTGTTTCCAATGGACTTATAATATATCCGACCGACTAGCTTTTGCGGAAGTTCTCGCTAGTGGTCAAGCTCTTGATGCCCCCATGGCAGAAGTTTATCAAGTATTTGGCCTTGATCCGAGTCAAACAACTACTTTAGAATCCTATTTACAAGAATACTTTAGCCGCATTCTCAAGAAGCTCAAGGAAATCGACTTCGAGAAACAAAAAGCTCAGAAGAAGAAGAAAACTCCTTTCAAAAAGAAAGCGTGAACCAGCAGTAGGAAAATTTGTCAATGCCCAAAATCGGCATTATTTACAACGATATTAAGCCTATCGCTTGTAAAACAGCCCATCAGATACAAGATCAGCTACTTTCCCGAGGTTGGCAGGTGTTTATGGCTACCGGAAGCGGTGGCCTGCTAGGCCATTCTAAACCCTCTCGTCCGGTTTGTTTTACCCCGATCGATCAGTTAGTCCCCCCCCACTTCGATCAGGATTTAAGTTTTGCGATCGTGTTGGGGGGCGATGGTACAGTCCTATCGGCGGCCCGGCAGTTGGCCACCCTCAATTTGCCCCTGTTAACGGTCAATACGGGACACATGGGCTTTTTGACCGAAATTTACCTAAATCAGCTTGAACCCGCCTTAGAACTGGTTCTAGAGGGGAATTACACCATCGAAAATCGCTCGATGATCACAGTGCGACTATTTCGCGAAGATACCCTCCTCTGGGAGGCACTTTCTCTCAATGAGGTGGTCGTCCACCGCGAACCCCTCACCAGTATGTGTCATTTTGAGATTCAAATTGGTGAACACGCGCCCGTCGATATCGCTGCCGATGGGGTGATTCTCTCCACTCCTACCGGTTCTACTGCCTATGCTCTCAGCGCCGGTGGCCCGGTAATAACTCCCGATGTGCCGGTATTACAATTAGCCCCCATTTGTCCCCATTCTTTAGCTTCCAGGTCCTTGGTATTTTCTGACAAGGAAACTGTAAATATTTTCCCAGCAACTGCTAATCGGATGGTGATGGTAGTGGACGGTAATGGCGGTTCTTATATCTTGCCAGAAGATCGAATTAATGTGCAGAAATCCCCCTACAATGTTCATTTTATTCGCCTGCAATCGACGGAATTCTTCCGCATCCTCCGGGAAAAATTAGGTTGGGGTTTACCTCATATTGCTAAACCAACTTCGGTGGAATTACCTTAATCAGTTATCAGTTATCAGTTATCAGTTATCAGTTATCAGTTATCAGTTATCAGTTAAGTAGTCGGACATAAATTCTGTTGTCTATCTTAAGAAATGTAAATTGCCGCAATTCCTACTGACGACCGACTCCTTACCCCACAGTTAACTTTACTTTTATCCAACTACTTATCAGATGTGAGTTTTCAGTTGACTGATTACTGATTACTGTTTACTGATCGCTGAATTTATGCTCCCTTTTCGCACCAAAATAGCTTTTTATTTAGAGGATGTCACCACGGCGATCGGACTGACGGTAAATCTGCTTATCTTAGCATTAATTTTACTATCTTTGGGGATTTATGTGGCTCAAACCTATCCCTTATCCGCCACTTGGCAAATGTGGTTACGTCAGCTTGATTGGGGAATTTTAAGCTTATTTTCCCTAGAGTATTTAATTCGGTTTTGGTGTGCGGAATCAAAACTAGGCTTTGTTTTTAATATTTTTTCGATCCTAGATTTATTGTCAATTCTGCCCCTATTTTTTGGTTTTTTTGATATTAGATTTTTTAGAATTTTTCGCTGGTTTAGAATTTTGCGAGTGATTCGTTTTTTTGGTTCCGATCTTTCTATTTTTAGGATTAAAACTTCCGATCAGATAGTATTTACTCGCATATTACTAACTCTATTCTCGATTATTTTTGTCTATGCAGGTTTAATTTATCAGATCGAACACCCGATTAATTCCCAAGTCTATCGGACATTTTTTGATGCTTTTTACTTCGCCATTGTGACTATGACTACCGTGGGATTTGGGGATGTAACTCCCCTTTCCGATGGGGGCAAAATGGTGACAGTTTTAATGATTTTAACGGGAGTTTTGTTAATTCCCTTGCAGATTAGCGCTCTGACTAAACAACTATTAAAATCTGGCACTCAAATTGATTATCCTTGTCCAGATTGTGGTTTACCCCGTCACGATATAGATGCCAATTTTTGTAAAAACTGTGGGGCAAAACTCTTAAAAAAACCTGATTGAGACTAATTCTGGCGAAATTCAGGAGCCGGTCGTCAGGAGATTATTTTTATTTATTCTCCCCACTTCCCCGCTTCCCCACTCCCTCACTTCCCCACTTCCCCACCCCCAATCCGTCTAAATGTTAAGTTAAGTATCGAAGAGCGGCCGTTTCATCACCCAGTAGTAATATAATCACTGAGTTATCAACTTTGATCCTTGAGTATGACTGCATTCACCACAACCCCCACCCTTGCCAATTTGCCCGCCAGTGACAGCCGTAGCCGCGTCAGTGAATTTATGAAATCCCTACAGGATGAAATTTGTCAGGGATTAGAAGAAGTGGATGGACAAGCAAAATTTATCGAAGATAGTTGGCAACGGCCCGAAGGTGGCGGCGGACGTTCGCGAGTTTTGCGGGAAGGGGCAATTTTTGAACAAGCAGGGGTGAATTTTTCGGAAGTTTGGGGGAAAGAATTACCTCCTAGCATTGCCAAACAACGGCCCGAGGCTGCCGGTCATCAATTTTATGCCACGGGAACCTCGATGGTCTTGCATCCTCACAATCCTTATATTCCCACGGTTCACCTCAATTATCGCTATTTTGAAGCAGGTCCGGTTTGGTGGTTTGGCGGTGGTGCCGATTTAACTCCCTACTATGCTTTTGAAGAAGATGCTAGTCATTTTCACCGCACTTTTAAACAGGTTTGCGACCAACATCATCCCGAATATTATCCCGTTTTTAAACGCTGGTGTGATGAATATTTTTATCTCAATCATCGTCAGGAAGCCAGAGGCATCGGCGGGATTTTCTTTGATTACCAAGACGGTTTAGACCCTCTCTATCGGGGTCCTTTTGCCGAAAGTGATGCCGCTATCTATTCAGAAAAATTATCTCCCCAACAACCCCGCAACTGGGAAGAAATTTTTAGTTTCATTAATGACTGTGGCCGAGCTTTTCTACCCGCTTACGTTCCCATTGTCCAGAAACGGCGCTCGACGGAATACGGTGACAGAGAACGTCAGTTTCAACTCTATCGTCGCGGTCGTTATGTAGAATTTAATTTAGTTTATGATCGTGGCACAATTTTTGGGTTGCAAACTAACGGTCGTACCGAATCAATTTTGATGTCTTTACCTCCTTTAGTCCGTTGGGAATACTGTTATCAACCTGCACCAAACACCCCAGAAGCAAAACTCTATGATGTCTTCCTAAAACCCCAAGATTGGGTTAATTGGCAAGGTTAAATCAGTTATCAGTTATCAGTTATCAGTTATCAGTTATCAGTTACCAGTTTACCGTTCACTGAAAATACTTCCCACACCCTTGTCAAGTAAATAAATCTAAAAATTTTGGCTAATTTTTGGACACCTCTCCATACTCGTCTGGAAACCACGGTGAAAAAGGGACAATTACTACCTAAAAATGCGTCTCTGTTAGTGGCATTGTCGGCAGGTCAGGATTCCCTTTGTTTAGGTCAATTATTGCTGGATTTGCGCTCTCGTTGGGGTTGGCAACTAGCGATCGCTCATTGTGATCACCGTTGGTCTCAGGACCGAGGATTAGTGGATCATGTGCAGAAAATCGCCGAAATTTGGCAATTACCCGTTTATATTGCCACCGCACCCCCCATGGCGGAAACGGAAGCCAAGGCCCGACAATGGCGTTATCAAGCTTTACAAACAATCGCCCAAGAACAGGGTTTTAATTATCTTCTCACGGCACACACGAGGAGCGATCGAGCGGAAACTTTTCTTTATAATCTCACGCGCGGGGCGGGTAGTGATGGACTTTCTGCCTTAACTTGGTTGACAAGTTTAACCCCAGATATTTTTTTAGTCCGTCCCCTCTTAAATGTCACTCGCGAGGAAACTTTCGCTTTTTGTCAAAGTCGAGAATTACCGATCTGGTATGATCGAGCTAATGAGAATTTACGCTATGCTCGCAATCGCATCCGTCTGGAATTATTACCCTACCTGCAAACTAATTTAAATCCCCAAATCGAAAAACATCTCGCCCAAACTGCCGAAATTTTGGAAGCAGAAAGCGATTATTTAGATAGTATTGCCCGGGATATTTTTCGTCAGGTTATCGATCTAGATCAACAAAGACTCGATCGCTCCCCTTTACAAATTCTACCTCTAGCGATACAAAGACGAGTGATTCGTTTATTTTTGGCTCAATATTTACCCTCATCCCCTAATTTTGCCGAAGTTGAGTCAGTGGTTAATCTCATTACTGGTGTTAATCGCGATGCCACTTCCTCCCTAACGGGCAAAATTCGGGTAGAAGTACAACAAAATTGGCTATATATCAGTGATCAGTGATCAGATTACAGTTTTAAGTGGACAGTGTTAGGTGAAAACTTCGCTACTTTCTTTTCACTGATTAAGTGGGTGGGTGGAATTAAATATAAGATGAACGTAGGTTGGGTTGAAGCATGAAACCCAACACCCGCTCATGTTACGCTACCGCTAACCCATCCTACAAATAATTGTGCCTCCCTACTTACTGCTTACTGTTTACTGTTCACTGAAAAACCCCATCTCCCCATTCTAGTTATCTCTAGCTAACTTTTACAGCAATTGGTTTAAGAAGAAACTATAATTAGTAATACAATTAAACTAAAAATAAAATTGGCGGGGCATAATGAGCGAAACTAAAGTAATTAATCGAGAAAATTTACTGGTCAATCTCCGGCAACAACTGCGAGCCGGACAACAGGAATTAGCCGATTGGCAAGGGGGAAAAATGGCCATTTCTGCGGTGCCGGGGGCAGGAAAATCCCACAGTTTGGCCGTAGCTGCCGCCATGGTTATTGCTCGTGAGCAACTTCATGCTAAAAAACAGTTAATTATTGTCACCTACACCCGCTCGGCTGCCGCTAGTATTAAAGCTAAAATTAAACAACGCTTGCAAGATTTACAACTTTCAGCCCAAGGTTTTAGCGTTCAAACTCTGCATGGACTGGCCCTACAATTAGCCCGTCGTTACCCGGAATTATCGGGATTAGACCTCGAATCTTCTACCTTAGTTATTCCGACTCCTAGCCACAGAATTATTAGAAACTCGGTGGAAAAATGGCTAATTGCCGACCCAATTCGTTATCAAAAGTTATTAGAAGGAGTGGAATTTGATGGGGAAGAAACCGAAAGATTACGCCGTCAATCGGTGCTGAGAACCGAAATTTTACCTAGTCTTGCCTATACGGCCATTCATGAGCTAAAAAGTTCGGGATTATCACCGCAGCAAGTTTGGGAATTAAGCCACTACACCGACGATAATTATCAAATTCTCGCTATTGCTAGTGGTTTGTACCAACAGTATGAAATCCTGATGCGTCAGAAAAACTATATAGATTATGATGACATGATTTTAGGAGCCTTGCGGGTATTAGAGGAAGAAAAAATTCGCCGACAATGGCAAAAATCTGTCTTTGGAGTCTTTGAAGATGAGGCACAGGATTCTAGTCCTCTCCAAGAAAAACTAATTACTATTTTAGCAAAAAATAATGACGGGGAAATACCTAATTTAATTCGCGTCGGCGATCCCAATCAAGCCATTAATTCTACCTTTACCCCCGCCGATCCTGTTTACTTTAATTGGTTTTGTGAAAGTTGTCAAAGCGAAGGCAATTTATCGACTATGAACCAAGCAGGTCGCAGCAATACTAAAATTATTGAAGCTGCTAATTTAGTTTTACAATGGGTTGATCGAGATTGGAAACAGGGAAAAGATAATCATAAAGTTACCGAGGCTCCTTTTCGGGTTCAAGCGATCCTTCCCGTCAGCGCCGAAGATCCCCAACCTAATCCAGTTAAGGAGGGAAAAGGATTAGAAATTTATCAACCCGATGACATTTATCAAACAGTGGAATTAATTGAAAAACGTCTAGTTAAATTACTCCAAGAAAACCCTCAACATAATGCGGCTATCCTCGTTAGAGAAAATCGACAGGGACACTTTTTTGCTCAAAAATTCGCCCATTTTTACAAAAGTTATCAAATCAGAATTTTTGAAGCTAACGAGATTGATCGCTTTTCCCAAATTCCCGCCGAAATGCTGAAACTATTGGCTTTTGTCGAACGTCCCCACTCTCCCGATTATCTCAAAGCGGCCTTAGAAGTGCTACAATTTAGGGGTTTAATTACTGCCCAAGACTTAAATCCTTTAGTTACCTATCCCGAACAATTTCTTTATCCCACTCCCCTCGATCCCGAACTGAAATCTAACGAAAAAATCGCCCGTCGT
>NZ_JASJFF010000524.1:0-1757 GCF_030065435.1 Microcystis sp. M53603_WE2 | reverse complement strand
GTCGTCGCTAAAGATTCGATCAGATTACTGAATATCTGGAGATTATTGCCGATGATCTGCCCGGAGAAATTTTTCTTGACCTCCACCGAGAAAAGGTCTTCCCAGTGCCAACGGGTCGATCGCTCTGTGGCAGTAGATTTGACGGTACGAATACCGGTTAAAATCTCGATCAGGTAACTGCTTTCCTTAGCGATCGCCTGAAAAATATCCCGGGATATTCGCTGGAGAAAAGGGGTAGAAATTAACGCCAGCAGAAGGAACGGTGGCACAATCGCTAAACTGATCAGGGCTAATTGCCAGCTATAGCGGAACATCACCGCCACATACACGAAAACCGTTAATAAGTCAAGTAAAATCGAGAGAGCTTCCCCAGAGAGAAAACGCTGAATCTTGCGATTTTCCCCGACGCGAGAAATGATATCGCCCACATAGCGGGACTCGAAATAACCGAGGGGAAGGCTGAGGGTATGGCGGATAAAACCGGTGATTAATGCCGTATCGATGCGATTAGCGGTGTGATCGAGGAGATAGGCGCGTAAACCAGTAATTGCCACCCGAAAAACCCCGAAAATTAGCGCACCGATCCCCATCGCCCAAAGGGTGGTTAACGACCCCTGGACGATTACTCGATCGAGGATTAACTGGGTGAAAATCGGCGTAATTAAGCCGAATATCTGGATAAAAAGCGAGGCGACGAAAATTTCCAGCAGTACGAACCAATGGGGTTCCAGTAAGCGATAAAACTGCCAGAGAGAGGTTTTATCCTCTTTCGTGTCCCGGAATTTCTGGTTCGGTTGGAGCAGCAGGGTGAATCCCGTCCATTTACTGGCGAATTCGGCACGACTTAGGGTTAATTGCCCGATCGCTGGATCGCCAATAATCACCTGTTTGGGGGTAATTTTCCAGATAACAACGAAGTGTTTGCCTTCCCAGTGAGCGATCGCCGGTAGGGGCTGTTTCCCTAATCCCTCTAGAGTCGCTTTTACCGGACGGGTGGAGAGGCCGATATTTTCCGCCGCGGTGATCAGTCCCGACAGGGTTGCCCCGTCGCGGTTGACGTTGGCCATTTCCCGCAAACGGTTGACGCTGATTCTTTTGCCCCAATAACGGGCGATCATGACTAAACCGGCCGCCCCGCAATCGGAGGCGGACTGTTGCTCGAAGAAGGGATAACGGCGGAGGGATTGACCGATCCAGTGACCTAACCGCTGCGCCGGAGAGGGAAAATAGGCTCGATCGCTTTTTTTGTCCGTTTCTTCTGTCTTCGTCCCAAGAAGTTGCTCAATTTCCCGCGCCCGTTGTAGTAATGTTTTTTTCAGGGCGGGGTGTTTTTTCAGGATCGGCCTCAGGGCGGACTCCGGGATAAGAAGTAGTTCCGCCTTTGCGGAGACTCGAACCGAGTAGGGCAGAAAACCCGATCGGGGAAAGAGGGAGAATTCTCCGAAAAATTCCTCGGTTTTGAGCGCGATCATCTCTTTTTGCTGGGAGTTCGCTATACGAACTTTGCCGCGAACGACTAGGTATAATCCGGGCTGTAGGGACAAGGTACCCGCTTCGGGAGAGAGGGCGATCGCCGTTTTCTGGAGACTCCGCCACTGGGTTTCGGACAGGAATTCTGGCCAGGGATTGACGAGGCTGTGAGTATCGAGCATAGTTGTTTTAAGCTTTGGCTGAAGGAGAAAGATCGATGATGCGGATCGGCTGTAGCTGTTTGCGGAGGCGATTGACGTGGGTGGGGGTGAGCGCGACCCCGAATT
>NZ_JASJFF010000418.1:0-4572 GCF_030065435.1 Microcystis sp. M53603_WE2 | reverse complement strand
TCAAGCACCGGATATCATGGTGGTTTTTGGGAGACCAAAAGGGGAAAGGGGTTCCTATCGACAATGGCTCGAAAATAATATTAGTCCCCAGGTGGTTTTTGAAATCCTCTCTCCGGGTAACACCCTCACGGAAATGGCCAAAAAACAGCTATTTTATCAGCGTTATGGGGTCGAGGAATATTATCTTTATGATCCCCATAAAAACGATGCCAGTGCTTGGATAAGAGGCGAAAATCAGCTAGAAATTCTAGAAACTCTCGATAATTGGGTTAGTCCCCGTTTAGGAATACGTTTTCAGTTAGGAGAACCGGAAATGTTGCTTTTTTATCCCGATGGACAAGCTTTCACTAGCTATAATCAGGAAAAACAACGAGCGGAACGATTAGCCAATAAACTGCGGGAATTAGGCCTTAATCCTGACGAAATCTAAGTTTATCTCTTGATCGCAGTTTAAAGTTAATCTTTGTTAAGAGACAACTAAAAAATAGCCATAGTGGGCTATATGTATTTTCAGTATGATGAAGTTAGTTGGCTTAGTACAAAAAAAGGTGGGCAAGTCCCACCTTTATCACTAAACTATTGTCCTTGCTCCACTGCTGCCACCATCAATAAAGTCTTGAGGACAGAATCAGGATTAAGACTGATAGAATCGATGCCTAATTCCACTAAAAATTGAGCAAATTCGGGGTAATCACTGGGGGCTTGACCACAGATACCGATTTTGCGATTATGGGCTTTAGCGGTTTCAATGGCCATTTTCACCATGCGTTTAACTCCCTCATGCCGTTCATCAAAAAGATGGGCAACTAGGGCAGAATCCCGATCTAATCCTAAGGTTAATTGGGTCAAATCATTAGAACCGATCGAAAATCCGTCAAACACCTGAGCAAATTGGTCGGCAAGAATTACATTACTTGGTAACTCACACATCACATAAACTTGCAAACCATTAACCCCGCGTTCGAGACCATTTTTCGCCATTTCTTCGAGGACTCTCATCCCTTCTTCGGGGGTACGACAGAAAGGAATCATCGGAATCACATTAGTTAATCCCATTTCTTCCCGGACCATTTTCAGCGCCCGACATTCCAAAGCGAAAGCCTCGCGATAATTAGGATCAGTATAACGGGAAGCGCCGCGCCAACCGATCATCGGGTTTTCTTCCTTGGGTTCAAAGGGTTTGCCACCCAATAAATTAGCGTATTCATTGGATTTAAAATCGGACATCCGCACAATTACATCTTTGGGGTAGAATGCGGCTGCAATCATGGCAATTCCCCGGGCCAATTTATCGACGAAAAATTGGGGTTTATCCTCGTAGTGTTTGGTTAATTCGGCGATTTGGTCTTTTACGTCTCCTTCTTCCAATTCGTGGAATTTCAGCAAGGCGCTGGGGTGGGCCTGAATATGGTTAGCGATAATAAACTCTAGACGCGCTAAACCGACCCCTTGGGCAGGAATATCGGCAAAAGCGAAGGCTTTTTCGGGATTACCGATATTCATGAGGATTTTTGTCCGAGTTTGGGGCAAATTGTCCAGGGGAGTTTCAAGAATTTCAAAGGGTAGCAATCCGAGGTAAACTTTCCCTTCATCCCCTTCCGCACAGCAAACGGTGACTTCCTGACCGGTTTTAATCGTTTCCGTGGCATTATTGCAACCCACGATCGCCGGAATGCCCATTTCTCGCGCGATAATAGCGGCATGGCAAGTACGACCACCCTGATTAGTAACGATCGCGCTTGCTTGTTTCATAATCGGTTCCCAGTCGGGATCCGTGCGATTGGTGACGAGAACTTCTCCCGGTTTAAAGTTGTTGATTTTATCGACACTGAGGATGACTCTGGCTTTTCCTTGACCGATTGCCGCACCTACACTCCGTCCCACCGCTAAAACTTGACTTCTTTCTTTAATTTCGTAGGATTTAAGGATATTAGCTGCTTTTTGCGATTGTACGGTTTCTGGGCGCGCCTGAACGATAAAGAGTTCTCCCGTGATCCCATCTTTTGCCCATTCGATGTCCATGGGGGTGTAGGTTCCGCGCACTTGCGAGTAATGTTCCTCGATTTGGGTCGTCCAACGGGCTAAAGTGAGGATTTCTTGGTCACTAATGCAGAATTGATCCTGTTCTAGCTTGTTAACTCGGATATTCTTGGTTAGACGCGATCCTCCATCATCGTAGATCATCTTGATGGCTTTACTGCCGAGGCGTTTGTCGAGGATGGGTTTGTAACCGTTTTTAAGAGTGGGTTTAAAAACCAGATATTCGTCGGGGTTAACGGCTCCTTGCACGACATTTTCCCCTAAACCGTAGGCTGCGGTGATTAAAGTGGCATTTTTGAACCCTGTTTCCGTATCGATGGAAAACATCACCCCGGAGGTGGCTAGATCTGAACGCACCATTTTTTGGACACCGACGGAAAGGGCGACGGCAAAGTGATCGAAACCGTTATGATGACGGTAGGAAATAGCGCGATCGGTGAATAAAGAGGCAAAACATTTATGGCAAGCTTCTAAAACTCCCCTTACCCCTTGCACGTTGAGATAGGTTTCCTGTTGTCCGGCAAAACTCGCTTCTGGTAAGTCTTCGGCAGTGGCGCTTGAGCGAACGGCCACATCTATGGAATGATAGAGATCATCGCCATAACGTTCACAGAGTCGGCGATAGGCAATAGCGATCGCATGACTTAAATCATCGGGGAACGGTGTATTGAGAATTAATGTGCGTGCTTGTTTACCTTTTTCTTGCAAGTTTTGGACATCGTTTTCGTCTAAATCTTGGAAAATTTGTCTTAATTGTGCGTCTAGTCCGGCTTTTTCGACAAAGTGACGGTAAGCGTAAGCGGTGGTGGCGAATCCTGTGGGGACATTAATCCCTTTCGGGGTTAATTGTTGGATCATTTCGCCTAAGGAGGAGTTTTTGCCGCCGACTAATCCTACATCTTTGCTGTCTACTTCTTCAAACCACAGAATTAATGCTTGTTCTCTAGAGGTTCTCGCAACATCTTGTAGTAGCATCATAAGTATTTTTACCTCTGTACTTTATACTTTCAGTTTAGCGACATACCATCTTCAAAAACCCTTGAGTTTGATATTTATTTACAAAACTATATAATAGCAAACTCAGCTACGATCACCCTATCTCTAAAGGGTTTAATTGTCTAGCTACTTAACACAAAAATTAACAAACTAATCAGGAGTCTCAACAGTAACTTTCCTCAATGATAGCCTTAGTTATCTCAAAATAGTTACAGCAGTTATCTCAATGGTGAGATAGGAAGTTTTCGTTTTGGGGAGTCGGTCGTCAGCAGTCAGGAGTCAATACCAAATTAGGTTAGACTTTTTTTATGAGAAGGGCTGTAATTTAGCTTTAGGCATTTTCAAAGTCTGATAATAGTTCTTCTTCTGTTAAGTCAATCATCCCTACGCCAAAATCGGTCAATCTCAATAAAAAATTAACCCTATCCACTCCTAATAAATTGGCAGCCATACCCGATGAAATACGTTTCATCTCAAAGAGTTTTACTACCATAGCCCAAGTTGCTTCTCTCTCGAATTCCTCGCGGTTTTTTTGAAGAAAGTCGGGTAAATTTTCAGGATAATTTATGGTGAGTTGTAAAGTCATATATCGTGCTATATTTGTCCCATTTTTCTAGGTTGGATTTCACCTAGTTTAGCTCCATCCAACCTAGATTTATTTATATTTGTGTGATGGTGACATCAACAGTTTTAACCGTAGTTCCCAAACTGGATAAGGGAGGTTGAATTTCCTGTTCATTACCCACCACAAGAGTCACAATTTGATTCGGTTGCAGATATTGTTGGGCCACTCGTTGAATATCGGCAATTGTCACCCCTTTTACCGCTTGTTGATAACGGAAGATAAAATCTTGGGGATAACCATAGTATTCATAGGTCATCAATCGCGATAAATTCTGACCAGGTTTCTCAAACTTAAAAACAAAAGAATTGAGAATAGCATTTTTAGCATCTTCCAATTCTTTGGCAGTAACGGGTTGATTGCGAAGGCGCTCGATTTCGCCTAAAATTGCCTTAATAAAAGGCACGGTAGCATCGGTGCGAGTTTGACCTCCGGCAATAAATAAACCAGGATAATCATAACGACTATTCCAGATACCATAGACAGAATAAGCTAATCCTTGACGGGAGCGCACTTCATTAAATAAACGACCACCAAAACCGCTTAAAATCTCATTTAATACCGTTAAAGCGGGATAGTCGGGACTATCCAAACGACCACCAAGATGACCTAATAAAACGCTACTCTGGGTTAATTGGGGTTGATTGACGACAAAGACACCTTGAAGATTTTTTTGGGTTGCCGAAGGGGTGACAATTTTAGTGGCAGTGGCGGGATTTTTCCAATCGCCAAAAGTCTTATTGATTAATGCTTTCATCGACTGAGAATCAAAATCACCGACAATTCCTAAAATTATTTGGTCGGGACGGACATAGGTACGATAAAAATCGATTAAATCCTGACGGTCAATATTAGCTAAAGTGCTATATTCTACAGTACGAGCGTAGGGGCTATTATCACCATAGACTAGCTTT
>NZ_JASJFF010000433.1:0-2646 GCF_030065435.1 Microcystis sp. M53603_WE2 | reverse complement strand
TTAAAGCATATCTAAAGAGTTTTGAGTTAAAAGTTAAACTTCAAGTTTTCATTCAGGACAAATGTACTGGTTAACTAATTTTTTGGGGAAAATTAGTTAACCCATGATTATAACATATAATTAATTTGCAAGAGTTCTAATGTTTGGGATAAAATGGAGAAGTTTCAATGGGATCAAGTGCGATCGCTCTGAGAAATGATCGAGGTCAAGCATGACAGTGCAACAACTTCGTTACAGAGATAGGATAGTAGAATAGAGGGGGCTACCATACCGCTGCTTCAGGCTTTAATTTAGTCTTGTCGATCAGTTATGATCATGAAAGAAAAAGTGTACTTGGATTCCACGGTTCCGAGTTATTACTTTGATGAGCGTGAAGCTCTAAAAACTTTTACCGAAATCACAAGGAAGTGGTGGTCGGAGATGTCCAGTTATTATGATTTATATATTTCGGATGCCGTGCTTCAAGAACTAACCAACGGAAACTATCCGCGTAAAGCTGAAATTATTCATTTGGTTTCGAGGATTCCTTTACTACCGCCGACTTCTGCTCTTGAACAAGTTGTCGAGTTTTATCTTGCCAACTATGTCATGCCAAGGTCTCTTGTGGGCGACGCTCTACATCTTGCCTATGCCAGCTATTTCGACATTCAATATCTCGTTACTTGGAATTGCAACCACCTAGCGAATGCTAACAAACGGAAGCATATTCGCGTTATCAATGCCCGCCTTGGTTTGTCAACACCTGAAATTGTCACACCACTTGAACTATTCAAAGAGGAGAATAACTTATGATCCACTCAGAGATTTTGCAAGAAAAAGATAAAACTCAAACAAGATTATCGGAGGAATGCACGTCTATCCATGACTATTTAGTTAAGTCTCGCATTGCTGCGGAAAAGGCTGCGGAATCCTACGGGTTTACTCTCAAGTATGCTGAAGAAATTCATAAAATTCGAGAAGAACACGGCAAAGCTTTCAACGCCAACACAACAGCCTCTTAGGTTGGCTTGAGCGAAACAATTTAGATTAATTCTGATTAATTGCCAATTCATTGCCGACACAAGAGTTAAAGCGATAACAATTAGAGGAATTTGGTGAACAAGATACACTATAGCCCAGATGTGGATGCTTTATTAATTGAGTTAAACAATAATCCAATTGCTTACGCAGAGGAGGAAGGGAAAACAATATTACATTATTCCGAGGACGATCAGTTAGTTTTAATCGAGATTCTAGATTTTGGTTGTTCTCTATCGGAAGATGCTAGACAAGAACTTGCAAAATCCATATCTTCTCGTGCATCGATTAAAATATAGTTATTAATTAATATCCATCTCACAACAATTTAAATCATGAAAGGTATTCAGTATATTGTCGATGAAACAGGAGAAAAAACAGCAGTTTTTATCGATCTAAAAGAATGGGGTCAACTGTGGAATGAGTTTTATCAAAATTTACTCGATCGCTCTCCCGGCAACGAAGACTGGATAAATTGATCGCCTTTTCGAGAAAAATTAGATCAAGCTCTCCCATGGAATGCTAATCATCCACCGCAGTTATCAGATCTAGAATCCCTAGAGAGCAAACTCGACAATCATGAGTGAGGTTTTACTTGATTTATCAATAATAATCTAGAGAACTTTTAGAGGAACTACAAATGCTAGAAATTAGCAAAAGCTATGTATTAGACAAGGATCAAAAGCCGATTGCCGTTCAGATTCCCATTGCTGAATTTGAAAAAATCGAAGAAATCCTTGAGGATTACGGACTGGGAAAACTCATCGAAGAAGTTGAAAATGATCAAATCCTAGACCAAGAAAAAGACTGGCAATACTGCCCGCATATACTGTAAAATCTATTTTATAGAAGTCTATAAAGAAGTTGGCTAAATTACAATATAAATGCCTTATTTAAATCCCAATGCGACAATCCCACCAGCTAAATTAACCCAGTATTTGCTAGTTTTACAACCCAAAGATGATAAATCAGGCTTTCTGGCACAAGCAGGATATAATTTAGACAACTGGCAGGTATTGGAACAAGATTTAAGACGTATTCTTCTCAACGAAGCCACCTTAAATAAACCAACAAAGTTCGGTGATATTTATGAAATTAAAGGACTTTTACAAGGGGTCAACGGGATAAACTTACGAGTCTCTACCTATTGGATTATCGACTCACTTACGAAAGAAACAAGATTTGTGACTTTATTACCAGATTAAAAGAGTTAGACTATGAAATTTGATATGTTTTCCGAAGTTCAATTAACCGAAGATTTGCCAGAATCTAATTTGTCTCGTGGCACTCACGCGATTATCGTGGATTATTGTCCTCGACCCGAAGGCCAAGAGGATGGCTATGTTTTAGAAGTGTTAAATAATCAGGGAAAAGCCTATACAGTTATCGCTGTAGAAGTTTCCAAGATTGAATCAATTCAAAATCTTAAACAGGATGAATTTCAAATTATATAATTCTGTTATTCTTCGCTGTGATTTCCTAGAAAACTGGGCTCTTCGTTACTTGTTATGGTTCGATAGGGGGGCATAAATCGACTAAATCCTTATCTGGCAAGAGACTTAATTGATTAGTTCGCTCTAGATAAAAACAATTGACAAAAATCGCTAAATGCCTTTCTCTATAAGGGTT
>NZ_JASJFF010000906.1:0-5331 GCF_030065435.1 Microcystis sp. M53603_WE2 | reverse complement strand
TGTTTACTGCTCACTGTTTACTAACTAAGACCTTTTTGGTAAACGGACATCGATAACACTGGTGTTGAAATTATAATTATCTCCTTCTAACTCGATTAAAGTGCCAATTTTCACCTTTTGACCGCCAACAACCGCACCAGTATCAGTAACTTCCGCTTGACCACTGAGAGTCATAATCATATCTTGAGAATAGTTTTCCGTGCGGGGATCGGGTAGGACTTTTACACTACCATCCGGCTGCGGAACTAAGACATTTCTCGATAAAGGTTTAACATTTTTTATATCCACTTGACCAGCCGGTTGATTACGAATAACAATATTAGTTTTCTTCTCGGTATTGAATTGATTAATCAAAGCATTGGGATTGAGAACACTTAAACCCCGGACAATAACATCCACTTCTATGGGTTCTTTGGTAACTTGAGCGATCGTACTTTTACCACTTGTCCCCGGTACAACAAAAATACCGATAATTGTCAATAAAATTACTAAGGCCGCTCCGATATCAAGCAAGCTAAATTTACCGAATAAACGTCCTTTTGAGTCTAATAATTGCATAAGCGGTTCACTATAAAATTTTGGGGAGAAGGGAACAGGGGAACGGGGTGATGGGTAGGGTTGATTCATGAATCAACCCTACTATGAATCAACCCTAGGGTGATGGGGGATGGGGAGAAAATACAAATAATCTCCTATCTCCTGTCTCCTGACGACCGACTCCTGAATCCTGCCTCCTAACGGCTAGTAAATTCTATCACGATCGGAATCTTGGTCGCAGACAGGAAGTCTGACTTAAGATAGAAGATCGGAGTCTCACACGGAGCGATCGATAGACAATGGCGGGTAAAACTCAACTTAAGAAACTAGAAAAGCAATTATCTCCAATCGATCTGACCCCTTCTGACGGTAACAACCTCGAAAAAGTTGCCCCCGTTAAACATTGGTCGATCGAAGATAGCGAAAATCTCTATCGCATCCAAGGCTGGGGAGAACCTTATTTCTCGATTAATGCCGCAGGAAATATTACCGTCTCGCCTCAGGGAGAAAGGGGCGGTTCTTTGGACTTATACGAGTTAGTTTCGGCGATTAAGCGGCGAAATATCGGTTTACCCCTGTTAATTCGGTTTAGTGATATTTTGGAAGACCGGATCGAGCGCCTGAATGCCTGTTTTAACCGAGCGATCGCCCGTTATAATTATCCCAACGTCTATCGCGGTGTCTATCCGATCAAGTGCAATCAACACCGTCACATCGTCGAGTCTTTAGTGCGTTTTGGTAAACCCTATCAATTTGGGCTTGAGGCTGGTTCAAAACCTGAGCTAATGATTGCTTTAGCTACCCTAGAACCTGCCTTAAACGGCAAAAATGACAAAACACAACCATTGCTAATTTGTAACGGCTATAAGGACAAAGAATACCTGGAAACTGCTCTTTTGACCACTCGTCTCGGTCATCGGCCTTTGATTGTCATCGAACAATTGGAAGAATTATATTTAACCCTGCGCGTCAGTCGTCAGTTAGGAATTGCCCCTCATTTGGGAGTGCGTGCGAAACTGGGGACAAAAGGGGTGGGCCGTTGGGGATGTTCCACCGGAGACCGGGCAAAATTCGGTTTAACCGTCCCGGAAATCTTAACGGTGGTGACGGAATTAGAACAAGCGGGGATGTTAGATTGTCTGCAACTGCTGCACTATCATATCGGGTCGCAAATCTCCGCTATTAGCGTCATTAAGGATGCCATTCGCGAAGCTAGTCAGATTTATGTGGAATTAGCGAAATTAGGGGCAAATATGACCTATCTCGATGTGGGGGGTGGTTTAGGGGTTGATTACGATGGCTCAAAAACTAACTTCTATGCCTCGAAAAACTACAATATGCAGAATTATGCCAATGATATCGTGGCCGAGGTCAAGGAAGCTTGTGAAGATGCCCAGATTTCACCCCCAATTCTCATCAGTGAAAGTGGCCGGGCGCTCGCTTCTCATCAATCGGTGTTAGTCTTTGATATCTTGGGAAGTAGTGAGGTTCCCCAAAATCCCCCCGATCCCTGCAATGGGAAAGAACATCTCATCCTCCGCAATCTCTGGGAAACCTACACGGGTATCGATGAGCGCAATTATCAGGAAGCTTATCACGATGCGGGACAGTTCAAAGAGGAGGCGATTAGTCTGTTTAATTTCGGTTATCTCAGTCTCAAAGAACGAGCTAGAGCCGAACAATTGTACTGGGCTTGTTGTCACAAAATTCTGCAAGTGGCCCGACAACAGGATTATGTTCCCGATGACTTGGAAGACTTAGAGCAAATTATGGCCTCAATTTATTATGCCAATCTCTCGGTTTTTCAGTCAGTTCCCGATAGTTGGGCGATCGATCAACTATTTCCAATTATGCCGATCCATCGTCTCGATCGAGAACCTACCCAAAGAGGGATTCTCGCCGATTTAACCTGTGATAGTGACGGGAAAATTGCCCAGTTTATCGATTTGCGCGGGGACGTAAAATCAGTTTTAGAATTGCATCCGTTGGAGTACAAAAACGGTAAACATTCTCCAGAACCCTATTATCTAGGAATGTTTTTGGTGGGTGCTTATCAAGAGATTATGGGCAATTTACATAATCTTTTTGGCGATACTAACGTGGTACATATTCAGATGAGTCCCAAGGGATACGATATCGAGTATCTAGTCAAAGGAGATACGATCACGGAAGTATTAAGTTATGTGCAGTATTCCGCAGAAGACCTGTTAGAAAGAATTCGTCTTCGTTGTGAACAAGCTTTGCAGGAAAATCGCATGACTGTGGAAGAATCCCAATTACTCCTACAGGATTATGAACGCAGTTTGCGACGCTATACCTATCTAGTGGGTGGGGATTGATGATTGCTCTTGCCGATCGAGTAATCGATCGAGGATGATAGAAAATAGACAAAATAGATAGGCAGTAAGGGGAAGCAGTGGAAAAGGGAACGCTGGTAGAATTTCGAGTCCAAGGAGAAAGGCGCTTAGGGGTGATCGATCGCCCAGAAGGTAAAAAAGATTGGATCGTCATCGATCAAGGGGGAAACCCGCATAAACTGCGTCCCCAACGCTTCGATTACATTATCAAAGCAGGTCCGTCCAACTATAAAGAGATTGGCAATTTTCTGCGGGAAGTCCAACCCTATCTAGACCCTAGTGGTTTAGAAGTGGCCTGGGAATTATTAGCCGGGGAAAATCAGTTAGTCACTCCCGAAACCATGGCCGAGATTCTCTTTTCCGATCGCAGTCCGCAGTTTTGCTATGCGGCCCATTGTCTCTTGAGTGATGATAAAGTTTATTTTAAAAATAAAGGGGATGGTTACGAGGCCCGCTCGGAAAATCAGGTAGAGGAAATCAAACACCAGCTAGAGGTGGAACAACAGCGTCAACGGGAAAAAAGCCAATTTCTCCAACGTCTCCAGCAGGCCTTGGCCGGTGAAACGGTAGAATGGTCAGAAAGCGATCGAATTCGTCTGGAATCTCTAGAAAAATTTATCCTCCAACCCGAACAAAAATATCCAGCAGCCATGGACATACTCTCGCTGCTGGGCCGTTCTCAAACCCCCGAGGCCGCTTTTGAATTGTTAGTCGATTTGAAATGGTGGAGTAGTCACGAAAACCTTTTCCTGCGACGCAGTTCCTACCCCGTTCAATTCTCGAAAAAGGTACTTGATGTGGCGCGTCTTAATTTACTCAATCCCCCTGCGGATGCGGATGTCAACAATCGTCTCGATTTAACCCACCAAAAAATTTATACCATCGACGATGAAAGTACCGAGGAAATCGATGACGGATTATCGGTGGAAATTCTCGCGGATGGTGGTCATCGTCTCTGGATTCATATTGCCGATCCTAGCCGTTTAGTGCTTCCCGATGATGAATTAGACCTAGAAGCGCGTCGTCGCAGTACCAGTCTCTATCTTCCCACGGGAATGGTTCCCATGTTTCCCCTAGAGTTGGCCGCCGGTCCAATGAGTTTGGTACAGGGTAAACTTTGTCCTGCCTTGAGTTTTGGGGTAATCCTCGATGAAACGGGGGCGATCGCCGATTATCGGATCCATCCTAGTACAATTAAACCCACCTATCGCCTCACCTACGAAGATGTGGACGAAATGTTACATCTGGATCTGCAGCATGAACCGGAAGTGAGGATTCTCAACCGTTGGGCCAAACAACGCCACGCATGGCGCAAATCTCAGGGATCGATTAACATCCAAATGCCAGAATCATCGATTAAGGTGAAGGCTAACGACGAAATTATCGTAGAATTGCAGGAAGTTTCTCCATCTCGGCAATTAGTGGCGGAAATGATGATTTTAGCCGGAGAAATCGCCGGTCGCTACTGTCAGGAACACGAGATACCCGTGCCTTTCCGCGGACAACCACAACCGGAATTACCCCCCGATGAGGAGTTAATTTTACTACCCGCCGGCCCTGTGCGTTCCTGTGCCTTGCGTCGCTGTATGCCGCGCAGTGAGATGACGACGATTCCTAACCGTCATGCTAGTCTGGGATTGAATACCTATTCCCAAGTAACTTCGCCAATTCGCCGTTATACTGACCTTTTGACCCATTTTCAACTAAAAGCCCATCTCCGGGGCGATCAACTGCCTTTTACCCGGGATAGAATGCAGGAAATTCTCTATAGTGTCGCTAGTTCGGCCCAAGAAGCCACCTCGGTGGAACGACAAACTAATCGTTATTGGAGTTTGGAATTTTTGCGACGACAGGGAGATCAAGTCTGGCAAGCTTTGGTTTTACGCTGGCTGCGGGAAGAGGAAAATTTAGGCTTGATTTTATTGGAGGAATTGGGGTTAGAATTACCCCATCGTTTTGAGCGATCGGTATCTTTAGGCGATCGCTTTCAAGTACAAGTTAGTCGCTCTGATCCCCACCGCGATGAGATCCGTTTTCGCGAGTTATCAGGTTTTGTCTCCTCCCAAGCAAGTTAATCTCTCGCGGAGTCAGTATTCAGGAGTCGAGAGATAGGGTGATAGGGATTTACGGGGTTTAGGGAAATTTCAGCCAAATGCTCCACTCCCCCACACCCTGCCACCACCGAAAAGCTTTTTGCCGCAAACCCTAAATAAGGTTCTTCGGTTTGTGTGATGCAATGGACGGAGGATATAAGGGATGAAACTCTTATAGAGAAAGGCATTTGGCGATTTTTATCAATTGTTTTCGATCTAGAGCGAACTAATCAATTAAATCTCTTGCCAGATAAGAATTTAGTCGATTTATGCCACCCTATCGAACTATACCAAGTAACGAAGAACCATACTTGTCAATGTAAAGTTTTATTACAGGATTCAAC
>NZ_JASJFF010000466.1:0-1082 GCF_030065435.1 Microcystis sp. M53603_WE2 | reverse complement strand
TGGGGTAAATATTTAATCTCGATGGCGCTGATAACTTCTTGGGGTTCCGTTTCTTGGGTGAGGGTGTAATAACGTCTCTGGGATTGCCAGCGTCCTTCTGTCTGCTTAAAAAAGGCTAAAGCCAAAGTTTCTAGCGATAATTGGGCGGTTTGAATTAATGTCATAGAAATAAAACCTTTCCTGTTTTTTGGGAGAGCAGATTTGTTATCCTTTGTCAAGAGTTTGCCAGAGAACTGTTACACATCTTAATACAATTATAACTCTGCATGGAAATTAAGTGGTAGGGGTGTTGAGAGAGATAATTGGGAAAAAGCCGCATAGATACAGCAGTTACAGGGAAAAAACGGGATAAGATTGCTAAAACCTGCGAGCTTATCCTAGTTACTTCCATTTACCCTTATCTATCGATTAATTCTGTCAAATTGGCTACAGTGAGGCCGAGGTGATTCCCCCAACCCCCTTTTTTACCTGTTACTTTTCACCCGATCTGCCCAGTCTTGGTATTGTTAAAAATATAGAACCTCCGAACAAGGTCTCAACTCCGTGCAGTTAAAACAAGTCATCATCGCTCACAAGGCCAACCATCCCCAAAGTAAAGCATGGGCGGAAAAATGCGCTAAACAGTTAGAAGCCCGTCAGTGTAAAGTTTTAATGGGACCCAGTGGCTTTAAAGATAATCCCTATCCCGTATTTTTAGCCTCAGCATCGGGAAAAATCGACCTCGCCATCGTTTTGGGCGGAGATGGAACCATTTTAGCCGCCGCTCGCTATTTAGCTCAGGAAGACATTCCAATTTTAGCGGTGAATGTCGGCGGCCATCTGGGATTTTTAACGGAACCTTTTGAGATTTTCCAGGATACGGAGACGGTCTGGGATCGTTTACAATCCGACCACTACGCGGTACAACAACGGATGATGTTAAAGGCCAGAATCTATGAAGGGGATAAAAGAAACCCGCAGCCAGTGAGCGAGGCATTTTATGCCCTGAATGAGATGTGTGTGAAACCCGCTAGTATCGATAGGATGCCCACCTCAATCCTCGAAATCGAAGTGGACGGGGAAGTAGTAGATCAGTACCAAGG
>NZ_JASJFF010000318.1:0-6438 GCF_030065435.1 Microcystis sp. M53603_WE2 | reverse complement strand
CGTTGACCGCCTATAGCTTCTTGTACTTGTTGCGCGCGACTTTTTACCCGGCCAAGCTTTTCTGGTCGGAACCCCCTAAGCCGAGTTTTCAAGGTGCTGCGCCGTCCACTTGGTTTTCGAGACTGGCCTTTTAATTCTAACGTAAAGCCAACCTAGAACGGCGGGGTTTCAGACCCAAAATTTCCGATGACCAATGCACCTGACGACTACGATAGTCCTTGGAAAACGGCTCTGGTGCGGTATTTCCAGGAGTTTCTGGCGTTTTACTTTCCGGCGGCTTATCGAAAATTTGGGTTAAAACCCCGTCCTTTTAGGACGGCTTTAGGCTACAATGGAAAAAGCGATAACCAAGCTAAAAACTGAACCTTGACAACAGATAGTAGGGGGTTTTGTTCAGAAAAGAATTCAAATTCGGCCTTGAACAAGTAAAACTTTCTAGGAAATAAGGTTGAACATTAGATTTTTTCGACTTGTTCAAAGTGGCCGGAGGGCATTCGGACACTCAAAACGGACGTGGAGAAAGAGTCAGACTTAAGCAATTAAGCGTTTTTCGGTGAAGCGTCAACCCCATTCAGCGACCACCCTAAAAAAGTGGCGTGGTGAGGAATCGCCGTCCGTTTTACGGCGGCGAGGATGTCAAGAGTCCATTGATTGGACATTCCCCCATAGGTTTCTGGAGCAAGAACTGGCCCAAATTGTGGCAGATGCGGAATTAGGGCGGCGACGGGTGGACTGTTTGGTAGAAGTGACCCTGACCACGGCCAAGCAGGAATGGGTTTATATTCATGTGGAGGTTCAGGGGCGACGGAATAGAACCTTTGCTGAACGGTTGTTTATTTACAACTATCGGCTTTATGACCGTTACCGTCGCCCGGTTGCAACCTTAGCCGTGTTAGCAGATACAAATCCAAGCTGGCGACCCCAGGGATTCAGCTACGACTTGCTTGGTAGTCGGACAAGCATTGAATTTGCGACAGTAAAAATTCTTGACTACGCCAACTGTCTCAATGCTTTGCTAGACAATCCCAACCCTTTTGCCCTGGTGACTGCGGCCCATTTATTAACCCAACAAACCCGCAATAATCCGTCAGGGCGCTATGACGCCAAGTGGCAGTTGGCTCGATTACTATATGAGAGGGATTGGGATAAGCAACGGATTCTTGATTTGTTTGGCATTATCGACTGGTTAATGAAGTTGCCCCAAGACTTGGAGAAACAACTGTGGACGTCCATTCAAAATTTGGAGAAAAATAAAGCCATGCCCTATGTCTTATCGGTAGAACGTATTGCCCGTCAAGAAGGTCGTCAAGAAGGTCGCCAGGAGGGTCGTCAGGAGGGGCTTCTCGAAGGAGAATCTCTGCTGATTGTGCGACAGTTGTCAAAACGATTTGGTACCCTGAGTCCGGATGTGGTGGCCCAGATTCGTGGGCTGACGGCGTCGCAATTAGAACAGTTGGGGGAGGCTCTCTTGGATTTTCAATCCTTGGCGGATTTGGATAACTGTTTGGATTCCCTTTAAATTCAGGTTTGTTAAGCGACCAGTTTAGTCAGTCCACTGCCGCAGCCCTAGACCGAGTTACGGATTTTGCTATTGGTACTGATAAAATTGACCTGCTTAGTCAAGCTGGTGCGGCAATATCGTACTTTTAGCCCTGAAATATATGATAGCGATGATAGTTTAAAAAATCTAAATCTGGTGAAAAGCGAGCGGGAACATTTAAAGTTTTACCGCGATAGTTGATAAAATTTAGTGCTAACGTCTCGCTACCTTGATCCTGAGCCTTTTTTTCGATCTCATGGCCAATAATTAATCTTAAATCCTCATCGAAACTAATTAAACCTCGATCGAAAGCAGTATCATGAGTACGAGCTAGGCACAAGCCATTATGAGGGTTTAAACGCTGTTCAGGAAATTGACTCCAGGGTAATATATGACTAGCTGTTAGTAACAGCGGAATGGGATTTCCTGTAATACAGCAACGATAGTTATATAATGCTAAAATTGTCTTTCTAAAAAAGTTTTGTCCGATTCTAACTTTTCTGATTGCCTCGGTTTCTGTTTTGATATTTTCCGAAAAATCAAGTCTAGTAAAATCCTCTTGCTGTTCGTTGATAACTCCTAAAAGAACCTGTAATCTTTCCTCACTTTCTAGGGCTAATTCTGTCCAGTTATCCTCGAACTCCTGCCAGATTTGCCGATCAGCTTTACTGATACCTTTTAACCCCTGTACTCCTCGCAATTGATGCCTGGGATCGAGAGAACCAAAATTACATAGTTTCATCACCAGGGCCGATGGTGTTCGCTGTAACTTTTCAGCGACTTCGATAATAATAGGATTATTGGTGTGGAATTGTCCATAGGGAAATTTATAGTATAAATTGAGAGCGATCAGCAGCTCATCCCTTGTCCATAAATTCTTAGTCATAACCCCTAGAAAATACCACGATCAGCCCTGAAATTACTGCTCAAATCAAATCGGGAAAAACTTCGCGCACTGCTGGATGAATTAACCGATGATTGGCGACATTTAACCCCTTAGCGAGGGAAACATCTTGATCCAAAGCTTTTACTCCATGGTCGGCTAATTTAATAACGTAGGGTAGGGTACTATTATTTAAAGCTTGAGTTGCCGTCCAGGGTACTGCTCCAGGCATATTAGGCACTCCATAATGTACTACTCCCGACTCCAGGTAAGTCGGTTGACTGTGGGAAGTGGCCCGCAGGGTTTCCACGCAGCCTCCTTGGTCCACTGCCACATCGACAATTACGGAACCAGGGTTCATTTTGGCGACTAAAGAGCGAGAAACCAGCGTCGGCGCTCGTTTTCCTAAGACTAGCACTGCCCCAATCAATAAATCGGCCTTAGGAACCACATTTTCTAATTGTGCCGAGCTACTATAAAGCAATTCTACCCGCGAACCGAATAAAGTCTCTAAATAGGCCAAGCGCTCGACGTTAATATCTAAAATAGTTACTTTTGCCCCCATACCGATGGCAATTCTGGCCGCTTCCGTACCCACCACACCACCGCCAAGGATAACCACTTGTCCGGGACTCACCCCGGGGAAACCCCCCAGTAAAACTCCCCTACCTCCCTGTTGTTTTTCCAGATAGCGGGCCCCAAATTGTACCGAAAGACGACCGGCAATAACACTCATGGGAGTTAAGAGAGGCAAACGACCATCGGCAAGCTCGACCGTTTCATAAGCGATCGCAGTTGTTCCCGACTCGATTAATGCTTCCGTTAAATAGCGCTCGGCCGCTAGGTGTAAATAGGTGAATAGGAGAGCTTCTTTATTTAAAAAGCCGTATTCTGTCTTAAGCGGCTCTTTTACCTTGACAATTAGCGGTTTATCCCAAACTTGGGCCGCTTTTTCCACAATTTTGGCCCCGGATTTTTGGTAATCTTCATCGCTGAATCCAGCACCCAATCCGGCGGCCGTTTCCACAAATACCCTGTGACCGCGATCATTGAGTACACGCACACTACTGGGACTCAAACCGACGCGAAACTCTTGATCTTTAATCTCTTTGGGAACACCTATTTCCATGGTTTGCTTCTGGGGGACTATTTCTAACTAGGGTATGCTGAAAAAGTTTTTCGGTGGGGGTAGGGTGTGGGGTGTGGGGTGTGGGGTGTGGGGTGTAGGGTTTTAGCCATTTTCAGGGGGTCAATTACCTAATTTTCAGGGAAAAAGTGCCTTAATTTTCCCCCGATTCCTCCAATGGCTGGCACTTTTTGATTTCAAAAAAGCCTAAAGATATTATCCAACAAGGTTTTTAGATTTATTCAGTAAACCCCAAAGCAAAGGAGCTATGGAAAAATGATTACTGTAGGATTTAAAAAAGGACGATCACTCTTACAGCAAGATTTCTAGGGCCAAAGTGAACCCCAGAACCATATCCTCCCCGCTTAAAATCGCGTTGGCAGGATAATGAGTCACCAAAAAGCTCTAGACTACAATTTTGGCAATAATCGGTCGTAGGATTGGATCATTCTCTCGTAAGTAAAGCGAGTGGCATTGATAAAACCTTTTTGCCTCAAATCTTCCAGGCGATCGGGAGCGAGAAGATTTTCTGCAATAATAGTAGCGGCGGCCTCGTGTTCGCTGGGATCGAAGTAAACGGCTGCATCATCAGCGATAACAGTCATGGGGAGACGATTGGAGGTAAAGACGGGACAACCACAGGATTGAGCTTCAATAACGGGAACACCGAATCCTTCCTGAAAGGAGGGAAAAATTAAAGCAGTTGCTAGGCAATAAAAGGCGCGGAGATCCTCATCGGAGACGGTTCCTAATTCGATTACTTGTGCGGACAAGTTATTCTGATTAACAAATTCTCGCATATTCGGCAGCAAAGGTTTTCCCATCAGGATCAATCGGCAATTTTCCAGACCGGGGAAAGTAATTAACTTTTTGAATATTTTCAGCAATCCCAATCGATTTTTATACCATTGGTCGCCCCCGACATGAATTAGCCAGGGACAATCACTATTAATGTTAAATTTGGCCACTAGATTTACCGCTGCGGCTCTTGTCATCGGACCGTATCCCTCACTCAAGCAATCCTCGATCACTTCCGTTTGTTCGGGGGTAATTTTGGTTAAACGGAGAACATCGGCACGAGTAGCTTCGGAAGAACAGACAACATATTTAGCCTGTTTGAATCCTCGCAAAATCATCGCCTGATACTGTTTTCCCGTCCAACTGGTGGGATTTTCAGGAATTTCTCCTAGGGCGGAACGAATGGCCAGCAGATCGTGACAGATCACAAAATATTTGCGATCTTTTAGATAGGGAGTTAAATAGGATAACGCCTGATCACAAATGCAGACGATATCGGCCCAATCAAGCTGCTGACGTAACTGCACTGGGAAAATAATTAACTTATCAATATACCCTAACCACTTGCCGATTCCCTGGGGAGAGGATTTCAGTTGACCGAAAATAGGCTGTGCTTGCACTCGCCGAATTTCGTGTCCTTTTTGTCTGAGTCCTTTCTCCACTAAACCGACAAAACGATTGATACTGATCTGCCGATCGTTGACGTAATTTCCCACTATTAAAACTTTCATGATTAGGCTCCAAAAAATCAATTTTTATGGCGGTAAAACTCTCAAACAGTTCCCCCCAGAAAGCGCCCTGTTTGACCGATTAGTTTTGTCAGTCCCTTGCCTTGAGCGGGAATTTGCCGGGGCGGAAATAAGACAAGATGATCGGTAAAGGTTTTGAGTTCTTCGATCTGAGTTTCCGTGACATTCTCCACCCGACGGGCGAACAGGGTGACATCGTGGTTTTGATGAAGACATTTGATCAGGTTAAAAGTTCTCCCCTCGGTTGCCCCGCGACTAGGTGGATAGGGAAAGTTATGGCAAAAAAGGACTAATATTCTCATAATTATGGTTCGGCAGCGGTTTTTGACAATAATTCTACCGTTTCCTTTAGTTGGCTATATACAGGAATCTGAACTGGGTATTTCTCGATCTCCCCAAGGGTGACTTTTCCTCGCCCTGTTAAGAGCAATACGGGCTGACAACCAGCTTCTAGGGCGCATTCTAGATCGCTGGGAGCATCGCCGATAAACAACGAGCCGGCTAAGTCGATTCCGTATTGGTGGGCGGCGGCCAGCAGCAGATAGGGGGAGGGTTTGCGGCAGGGACAACCTTCGTCGGGATGGTGCGGGCAGATGGCAAGATCGTGAAAATGCACGCCCAATTGTCGGTATTCCTCGATCATGCGCCCGTGAATCGCCGCTAGATCATCCCAAGTGAAATAGCCCCTAGCGATCCCCGATTGATTGGTAATGATGATCAGCAGATAGCCGGCATCCTGCCACTGTTTTAAGGCAGCCGCTGCCCCGGCGGGAATGCTCACCTGTTCTGGTTTACTCAGGTAGGGGATATAGTCAATAACTACCCCATCTCGATCGAGAAATAAGGCTTTGTTCTTTTTTGATCTATCTTCGCTTTCGTGGTCAGAATTGCCAGGAGGTGGCGGATACGGGTATTTTTGGTCGCCGTCATTGACAGAAATTGCGGGGAAAGGATTCATGATGTGGGACTTTTTCGAGTCGGGGACTAGAATTCTCAGTTCTTCTGTCAGAGACGAGAGCTTGAACCGATGGAAAGACAAAATTCGAGGGATTGTAGCGATTTGTGCTAGTTTTCTCGACTAAATTGCTTCTCCTTACTATCTAGGGCTGGCTGAATAAATCTAAAAACCTTGTTGGGTAAGACTTTTAGACCTTTTGTCAATCAAAAAGTACTGGCTCTGGGAGTGAGCGGGGGGAAATTTAGGCACTTTTTCCCTGAAAATTAGGTAATTGGCCACCTCAAAACTGGGAAAACCCCACACCCCACACCCCACACCCCACACCCTGCCCCCACCGAAAAACTTTTTGCCGCAAACCCTACTTAAGACGCATCTTAGCCGCCT
>NZ_JASJFF010000149.1:0-2140 GCF_030065435.1 Microcystis sp. M53603_WE2 | reverse complement strand
TCAAAAAGTGCCAGCCATTGCGGGGATCGGGGGGAAAATTCCTGGACTTTTTCCCTGAAAATTAGGTAGTTGACCACCTCAAAACTGGTAAAACCCCACACCCCACCTGCCCCCCCGATGTCGGGGGGGTTGGGGGGGCCACACCCTGCCCCCAAGAAAAACTTTTTGCCGCAAACCCTATTTAATACTGTCACTTCAAACTCAAATCTGATAGCTGATAACTTACCCACTGATAACTGATAACTGATCACTGATCACTGATTTAACCGCGGCTTTCCTTAAAGGTTTTGTAGGCGGTTTCGGAGTCGAAAATATGGCAATAATCAACGATTCGCTGCATTAATGCCCAAGAAAACTCGGTTTCTTTCAGGTGACTACCCCAATTTTCTTTGAGACTAGCGTGAACTTTGCGGAGGTTATAGGAAGGAATCGCCGTCGAGATATGATGGGGGATATGGACATTAATATCGTGACAGAGAATTTCTACCCAACGGGGATAGCTACAGTGAACTGTCCCTTCTAGTTGCGCTAAAGCTTGATTCCAGTCTTCGGGATAGGAAAATTGAATATCGGGGTCTGTGTGATGGACAAGGGTAAAGGTACTCATCCAAAAATGATAGACAAACCAAGGTACCACCCAAAATTTAACCAATCCCCAAACACCAGTGTAGAAAATTAGGGTTGGGAAAAAAATAGCGGCAAAAACTAGGACGACAATCATCGAAAAGCGCGCTTTTTCCCGTTCGTTCTCTTTGAATTGTTCGATGTTGAAGTGTAGAATAGCCCAGTGGGCGATCGAACCAAGCCACCAGAAACGTCCGCGAATGCCGCGATAAAAGAGACGCACTAAGGGATTGGCCGAGTTAAAAGCTTCTAATTCCCACGGATCCCAAGCATTATCTATAGTTACCATGTTAGTTTTAGTATGATGGCGATCGTGCAGGAAACGCCAGCAGTGGAAGGGATAGATAAGCGGTAAGAGGAAAATATGACCGACAAGATCATTAACCCAGGGTCGATTGGAAAAAGACCGATGACCGCAATCATGCGCGATCACAAAAAATCCCGTTAAAGCTGTACCAGTGAAAATCCAAGCTAAAGGCAGTAAATACCAGGGAGAATAAACTAGCATTGCATAACCCGCAATGACCGCCAAAATATTCGTAATCACTCCAAACCAAGCTTTAACTGGGTCTTTCTGGAAATATTCTTTGGGAATGGTTTTAATAATATCTTTCAGTTTAAAGTCTGGCTCGATCGAGGTGATCAACTCCCCATGCAATTTATCCGTCGTTGCCGTCATGAAATCTCCAATTACACTTAGGTGAACCCTTGACAAGAAATCAGCTAGGAGGTTTGGCTAAATTCTGCTCCTTACCACAAGCCAATTTTTTTGTCAATATATTTTTAACTTTAATTAATAAACTTCCGCGAAGCTTAATAATCCTTTACTTTATATACCATAAGAGGAGATTTTCTGTTTTGGCAAAATTGGACGGCGGGTGCATCTCATTTTTGTAAATCTACCAATTGGGATTTTTACGGCGAAACTCTCGCCTAAAATCGGGCATTACTTCCGATTTTATCACTCAATCCCAGCTTTTGGGGGGTTCTACCCCCCAAACCCCGGAGCGCATTAGCTTTTCGGTGAGATGCTTACAGGCAGCTGCTGATACATTTGTCATCATCTAAGAGTCACTGATAATTGCTGATTGTCGGTATTCCTGCAAATGTGAGATGCACCCTTGACGGCTGCCTATTGCCTTCAAAAACTGATAACTGATAAAAAAAACAAACATTGACTATTTTTAGGCGTTTTTTAGCGATTAGCGGTGTTTTCTAGGGATTTAATCTCCTCCTGTACCTTACGGTGTTCGCGATTTAACTGTTTTTTGACCGATTCGGGGAGTTGTTCCTGTTTTTTCAGGGCATTATTAAAGTAATCTAATGCCAGTTTCAAAGAGCCAGTATTTTTATCCGTATTGCCTTGAATTCTCAGGATTTGACCCTTCAGATACATTAATTCTGGATTATCGGGGGTCGCTTTCAGAGCGTTATCGATAAACCGCAAAGCCTGATCATACTGCTTTAAATCCCGGTAAGCTAGAGCGATACCTCGATCAACCAAGTAATCAGGACT
>NZ_JASJFF010001342.1:0-4489 GCF_030065435.1 Microcystis sp. M53603_WE2 | reverse complement strand
GTGCTAAACCTTGATTTTGCGCTGAATTTTCGGGATCAATGTTTTCTAAACCACTATCTAAAGCCGAAATAAAATTAGACAAAAATTCTGCCCCCTGCTTAATAATATAGTTAATCACTTTTTGTAAATGATCATCAATTTGTAAATGATCATCAATTTTATCAACGGTGATAACCGTATTTTCTCCCGGCGCAGCTTGCCATTTTGCTAATTGATTAATCGAACCCAACGCCTTACCTTGATTATCATAGATAGCGAGACTATTATCTAAATTATTAGGCAATATCCAGCCACAAATAGGAGTAGTAGCTGGATGACTATTCATTTCCTGTTCCCCTTCAATTGCAGATAACCAACGGAAATTAATACGCGCCGGTTGTACCAAACGAGGGGGTAAAGATATCAGATAGGGACTGCCTGGAGTCGTCATCTGTTCAGGAGTGATAATATTTCTAATATCTAAATCCTTCACTTGTCCAAAAGTATCCACCAACCGTAACCGCAAAATCTTCATTACCCCTGAGCGAATTGGGTTAAAATCATTTAAAGGTTCTGGCGCACTACGGACACTTTGTTGTACCATTTCTTTTATTTCATTTGTAAAAGGCTGATAATCATTAAATCCTAAAGGATCAGCAATAGGTAACTGTAAGGTCTGTTTGTGCATCAATAAAGCCTCGTTAAACCCTCCTAAAGCTTGAGATAGACAATTTAGGCTTAAAAGATTTTGATAAGCTCTAATGGCAGTATAAATGGGGTCTTTAGCTTTTTGATCCGAGAATAGATTAGTGAAAATTAAATTAGGATTACTAGGATCATAACAGGGTTTTTGCTCATACCAAGCTTGAATGGCTTGAATCTTTTCTTGTTGGTCTAAGTTGGTCAAAGAATTTGGTTTGTCCTTATACCAATCTTGGATTCTTTTTTGGTAAGCTTCTTCTTGTTCAGACAGGTTTAGTTCGTAATATTCTTTAGCCTCATCAGGTAATTGTTTCTTTAAATAAACTTCTATTTTTTCCTTAAGCTTAATTCCGGCATGGGGTGTTAAAATACTCCGACCACTATAAACATTAGCAGCTTTAAGAACAGCCCCCTTTCCGTACTGTAAAGAAAGCTCTGGCTCGTTTTCTTTCAAGGTATAATTACCCGTAATAAACTCAGCATCATATTGATGATTATAGATGCCATGATTACAGCCATTTTGGAGGGGAAAAACTTCTACCTCCCACTCTAGTAAAAACGGATGCCAAGGTTGTTCTTCCCAAGTGTTAAAGCCAATATGTTCCCCTGTTTTATTGTTTTCTATCTGATCAATCTTACCGAGAATAGACGAAAATCCATTGAGAAAAATGTCCTCTTCCTGTTGTAAAATCTCACATTCTAACAGTCCATCATCCCTCAATCTTCCATCTTGTCCATGGCGAATGGTGGGTTTTACCCCTTCCCCCACCATCAAGATAACCGGTTCTGTTGGTTGCCAATAACGGGAACTGGCAATAGGTTTCAGGGTGTAAGGTGGTGGAGCTTTTAAAATTAGCTGAGGGAAAGAAACTTCTAAAAGCAGACGATTGCAACGGACTAATTCTTCTTCGTTACAATCAATTAAATTGGGTTTTTTCTCTAATAATACTTGGGCAATTGCCTTGAATACATCTTCTTGGTAAAAGTCCCTTTTAGTCAAAATTAAATTTAAGGCATCTATAATTTCTCCTTGATTTTTCCCTGCAATTTTACTGGCCAAATCTGGGATTAACTGCTTAATTATTTTAATCGGCTCTGTTGTTTCCTGTTCTAACTGATTAATCAATTTTTCCCAGTCTAAAATATCACTAACTTTTAATTTACACTGGGTAATATTTGCTTGAGTGATCGCCTGTTGTAATTGAGTTAAAGATTCATTCAATAACTTTTCATAATTCTCTAGATTATTCAGTTTTGCCTTTAAAGGTTCAATTCCCTTCTCCTCAATATAATATTTAACTTCATCAATATCAGGATACTGAGCGGTGCTACCTTGGGGGGATAAACACTTAACATATACTTATACCAATCAGAAAAGAGTTGCCGACGCATTGACTCAATTTCATCGAAAGTACAGTCATATTTCTGTTGAGATAGATTAAGCTGATTCAGTTTAGGAGCTATATTATCGGGTAAAGTAACTTCGCTCTGAGCTTGAGCATCTTCAGCATTTGCTGTTGTAGCGTTTGTGCTTCCTAAAGTAATTGTCCATATTGTGCCAGATGAGACCGCATTAAACCCTTTTTCATGGCGTGCTTCCTCAAACTTAGCTGTTAGATCCAACTGCCGATGTTCTAGACTAGAAGATAGGGTTAAAGCTTCTAATTGATCTTCAATAATAGATTGAGAATTGTTGTCAATTTTTTGACCTAAATAAGCAGATAATGCCTCCGTTCCCGTATTTCCTACAGCCACTTCTACCGAAATTTCTTTCTCTGTATTGGTTGGAGAAGCAAACTTTAAGCGGGCATAGCAAAGTATTCTTTGAGGTATTTGTTCATTGCTTTTAACGGGAATGTCCCACTTGAATTCCTCTTGTATCGCTTTGATTAATTCCTGTGTACTCAATTTATCTTTTAATTTTAATTTTAACTGAATAAACTGATTGAAATAATCCTTTTCTAAGTGACTATACCACGCAATCACATCATACTGTAACCCATCAGTATTTTCAGGAGAATAATCATCATAAAATCCAAAAACACTGTGACAATTGGGATAAAAAGCCGCAAAAGTCGGTTCACCATAACCTACCGCCGTCAATAAGGGTAAGTATTCAGCCTTGGGATCATTTTCTAACCAAGCTTCTATAGGCAGTTTGCGACCTAAATAGCGAAATGGTTGATGATTACCATTTTTTATCTCAATGGGATAAGCAATACTACCTAACTGCTCCCCTTCTCCTTCCCGATAAAGATAATCACTCTCCACCACCCATTGACGTTTTTCGCCGTTAAGAGTGCGTGTTACTAACCAGCGATTAGGAACTGATGGGAAAACTGTCTTTTTATCGCTATCTTGAATACCTTTTGTTAAAGCATCGGGTAACGCCCAATGTAAATGGATTCCTGCTTTCAGGTAGAGATTTTGATTTTGAAAGGGTTGGGAAACAATCTCCTCGCTGATATGAGCAATATTCGGATTTACGTCTCTTTTTCTATTAAAATAAGGAATTATGCTCAAATCTGCCATCGCCTCTATAACTAGGCGCTCTCTTTTCAGATAAAGAGCATCCAAATGAACAGGAATCATTAAAATACTATTGACCATGTTCTAATTAGGATTACAAGCATTTATTTTTGCCCCGATTATAACAGGTTTAGTTTTCTAATGTTATAGTCTTTAGTTTTTATGCACAAATCAGATTTATTTTTTCGGGTGCATCTCATAAGTAGGGTTGGCTGAATAAATCTAAAAACCGATGCTCTAAGTAGTTGGACAAAAGTAAAGTTAACTGTGGAGTAAGGAGTCGGTCGTCGGTCGTCAGTCCCGATGCCAAAGTTGGCACCGCCAAGCCTGAAAGTGGTACTTTTCCCTCCTGCCCCCTGCCTCTTTCAAGTCGGTCGTCAGTAAGAATTGCGGCAATTTACATTTCTTAAGATAGACAACAGAATTTATGTCAGACTACTTAACAAATATATCTTGACCACTATTCCTTGCGCGATAAACGAGCTTCGGCGGGTCTTGTTGCCAGAAAAAGTATGGGTCTTAGGAACTAGGACTCCTGCGTGGGTCGGGACAGAGCCTTGCAACCAGGAAAAAGCTACTAAGTGAGACATAATTTCTTAGTCTCACTTAGTAGAGGATGTTGGGTTTTACCTAAAATGTCGGATGAATGCCCCCGCTAGATTTTTCGACAAGATACTCACCTTTGCGGGGGATGAAATCCGACCAGAATATCAACCGCAAAGCACGATTTTAATTCTACCATTTGTAGGTAAACTGTGTTATACTTAATTTATCCAGGGTCGAAGATTAATCAATGCTAGTCGTAGAAGCCAAGTTAAAAAACGGGACACCAGAACAATACCAAAAACTTGATGAAGCTATTAGAACTTCTCAGTTTGTGCGTAACTCTTGTGTTCGTTATTGGATGGACAATCAAGGGACAACCCGCAATGATCTCCAAAAACTTTGTGCGGTACTAGCTAACAATAAAGAGACACCTTTGGTTAATAAATTAAACTCTCAAGCTCGCCAATCGGCTGCTGATAGACCCTGGCAATCAATTAATCGGTTTTACCAGAATTGTCATGCTAAGATACCGGGAAAAAAGGGTTTTCCTCGGTTTAAAAAGCATAGTCGTTCGGTTGAGTATAAACTAACAGGCTACAAACTATCTGATGATCGACGTAAAATCAGATTTACTGATGGCTTTAAAGCAGGAGAATTTGATTTATGGTGTAGTCAAAAGACATTAGTTTATTATTCAGAGCAACAGATTAAACGGGTAAGAGTTGTTAGACGT
>NZ_JASJFF010000135.1:0-1570 GCF_030065435.1 Microcystis sp. M53603_WE2 | reverse complement strand
TGACTTTTACGGGAACCGATACGCAGGGAACGAGGAGGACTAGAAACGGACATATCTGAAGTAGGAATTTAACTAAACATCTATCTGACTGCTCGATCTAGACTATCCTGATCTCACCCCTGTTGAGTAATCACTTTCTAGCTTAGGCATAAATAGTTACATCTCTTAATATTTTTAGACAAATAGGGTTATGGGGTTTTCGGGAAGGGGTCAAAGTTTTAAGGTCAGTGGTTCGGTTTCTGCGTTGGTATCTAAAAAATTAACCGACTGCAAACCCTGTATAGGGTCTAACTAAAGGTTCATGAAGAGCTAAGACAATATCCTCTTTAGGAACACCTAAATTAACTAATTCATTGGCGATTCCCACTTCAGGGACATCATGTTGAACCCAAATTTCGCCATTTTTTATATCAAGATGTAATACCAAATTTCTAAATTCCTGACAGACATAGAGCTTCTAAAATCCAAGACCATCCCGTTAAATACCCGATAGTGTCATTGGATAAACGATTTAAAAGAGCATCGAGTTTATCTCTTAAAGCATCAAGAGATTCAAAAGTTTCCCATGCCAGAAAATTTTTCAGGTACAGCCAAACTCTCTGTTGCGGGGTTAACTTCAGGACAACAAGAAGGTTGATAAAACAAGATAATATTGTCGGGAATTTCTAAGTGTCCCGCAATATGTGCAGGAGCGTTATCTACTTGTAAAATATGTAATTCATTGGGAAAAGCTGGCGATAGTTGTAATAGATATTCTCCGAAACAATCCCCATCTAAAGGGGAGAATTCATAGAAGAAGCTTCTTCCCTGTCGAGGCTCTACAGCCCCGTACAGCCAAAAGCATTGGAAGTTATCTTGAAAATTACCAATCGGCTTAACTCCGAAAAGAGTTATTTTATTCCGAGCAATAGTGTGACAACCAAATCTACTTTCATCCTCACACCAAAAACTTACTTTCTCGTAACGCTTTACTTTCTCGCTTTCCCTGTCTAGTAAAGCTTTTAGTCGTTTAGATAAGTTCGCTTTAAACTCATCTACTTCGCCAGGCAATTGTCTCGGATTTCGTGGTCTAGGTACTTTTAATTGAGCTTCCTAATTCCTGTCTAACGAGACGATAAACTGTTGTATAGCTGACGGAAATTTCTCGAACGACCGAGAGCCAAAAATAAATCTCTTTATAGCTGGTAAAACCCACTGGGTCTTTTAATTCGTTTTGTAAAAGAGCGACTTCTTCTACCGAAATCTTTTTCGGTCTTCCTGGTGGGTTTCCTTCAGATAATAATCGCTCGATTCCTCCTTTGTTTGTAAAAACTTAACCAGCGATGGATTGTTCTTTCCCCTCTTCCCATTAATACCGCTAAATGGCGAACCGTCTCTACCTCCCCCATCTTCAAAAAATATAAGGACTGTACTTTAGCGTAGGCTAAACTACTTTTTTGTTGTTTCATTAATTCTTTTAAATCTTCTACTGACTCAACAATATCAATTTTGGGTACGACTGGCATCGCTAATTTATCCACTTAATCATCTTTTCTATAAGTATGCCATAGTTTTTGAAATTTGGTATAAG
>NZ_JASJFF010000205.1:0-3578 GCF_030065435.1 Microcystis sp. M53603_WE2 | reverse complement strand
TCTAGATAGGAAGCCAGAGAAAAGCTCTCGTTTTTCCTCACTTCTACCCCTTGTTCGCCCCTAGTAACCATGTCTTTTTGTCTTGAACCGACTGCTTTTAAAACTATATCAGGAAACTCCACCTCGATCGGAATTAAACTGACCGCTCCCTTGTCCCCTAAGCTGTTGACTGTCTAAATTACGCCTTCAGACTGCATGGGAGTGCCAGAATTGACATTCTGAACACTTGTACTACATTTTCCCAGACGGAGAGGGTCTAATTTTCTTTTCTGATGCCTATTTTCTCTTTTAACCTGAAAAAATACCTCCCTCAGCAGCCCAGTCTAGGGATTAGCGAAAAACGGGCGATACAATTGAATTTCGCCGCAGTTATCATCGGAGATGCTAAAGTTTTGATGATTCGGTCAAACTTCCGTTTTCTTAGCTTGCAGTTTAGAAATTTCTCGATTAGCCTAGAAGTAGGATTATCCTAGGAATATATTGTATGCTGCCAGGGCAAATTTTAGGCGATCGATACCAAATTCAAAGTCAGTTAGGTAAACAAACCGGAAGACGCACTTTTCTCGCCCAAGATCTAAAAACGGGTACTACTGTTGTCGTCAAATTATTAATCTTCAGTCCCGATTTTGAATGGACAGATTTAAAACTCTTTGAACGGGAGGCCGAAACTCTTAAACATCTAGATTGTCGCTCGATTCCTGAATATATCGACTATTTTGAAGTTCGCACCGATACCTATCAAGGTTTTGCCCTTGTTCAGAGTTATATCGAGGCTAAATCTCTCAAGGAACAGATAGAAAATGGTCGCAAATTTAGTGAATCAGACCTGCAAGAATTAGCTAAATCTATCCTAGGTATTTTAATTTATCTCCATGGACTTAACCCGCCAATTATCCACCGGGATTTGAAACCTAGTAATATTTTACTAAAAGATCGATCGGGCCATAGTATCGGCAATGTCTATTTAATTGATTTTGGTTCTGTCCAGACTGTTGCTCAACAGGAACAGGCCACTTTAACTATCGTCGGAACCTACGGTTATATGCCCCCCGAACAATTCGGTGGTCGCACCGTTGCCGCTTCTGATTTATACAGTTTAGGAGCGACTTTAATCTATCTAGCTACAGGCATTCATCCCGCAGATTTACCCCAAAAAGATGGCAAGATTCAATTAAATAATTTAGCCAATTTAAGCCCTGCTTTTGTTCATTGGTTAGGGCAATTACTTGAACCTAGTCTCGAGAAAAGGTTTATTTCAGCACAAGCAGCAAATCAAGCTTTAAATACTCTCCACGAAATTCAATTAACTTCCTCGAACCTTGAAAAACCCGCAGGGAGTCGGGTACAGTTGCAAAAAAGCGAGGAGAAAATTAAAATATCTTTACCTCCCGAAGGTTTTACCCCTAAATTAATTTTTTTTGGAGCCTTTGCCATCGCTTGGAACGCTTTTTTATTATTATGGACAGGAGGAGCCGTTTCTACTCCTCTGTGGATGAGTTGGTTTTTTCTGCTCTTTTCCTTTTCCGTGCCTTTTTGGTTTGTAGGTTTAGGACTGCTTTACCAGATTATTTATTGTCTCAAAGGGGAGGAAATTATCACTATTGATAGTCAAGAAATTGTTGCCATTCAGCGAATTTGGGGTTTGACACTTCCGGGCAAAAAGAAAATGGCACGGGAACATATTAATAAACTGGTGAAAGCTGATAGTTATCATAGCAAAGATGGTGATGGCGATCGAGTTTATGTGCCGATGGCTTTAACTATTTGGGCGGGGACTAAAGAATATACTATTAGCAGTAAAACAAAAGAATATCTGAGTCAACCCGAAATTGAATGGTTAGCAGCGGAATTGAGTCAATGGTTAGGAATACCAATTACTAATAAGTAGCCGGTTGCAATCAGCTTTTTTCTCCCTTCTCCCCTCTCCCTTCTCCCTTCTCCGTTCTCCCCCACTGATTACTGATTACTGCTTACTGATAACTGAAAAATCTCCCCACTTCCCCACTGATTACTGTTTACTGCTTACTGATAACTGAAAAATCTCCCCTCTCCCCACTTCCCACCCCCTGATATGGACGAACTGTCTGTGAGCGGTGTAAAATTTTATGAAGAGTCTCGGCTTTTTTCTCCCTTTTCCTGAGAAATCCCCCAGAGCCAGTGACTAAGATCAAAATTGTGCATCCCATCGATAATTAAGTTTATGAGCGCCACTATTACCGTAGAAAAACGCAAATTAGAAAAACCCCCTTTAGAACTGCATTATCTCGGCGATCGAGTCCTGCGTCAACCGGCCAAGCGGATTGCTAAAGTCGATGACAGCATCCGCCAATTAGCCAGAGAAATGCTGCAAACTATGTATAGTTCCAATGGTATCGGTTTAGCGGCTCCGCAAGTGGCAGTCAATAAACAATTGATTGTCATCGATTGTGAACACGATAAACCCGAAAATCCGCCCCTAATTCTGATTAATCCCCAAATTATCGGTTATAGTCGGGAATTGTGCAAAGCGGAAGAGGGTTGTTTGAGTATTCCCGATGTGTTTTTAGATGTCATCCGTCCCCAAGCGATCGAAGTGAGTTATAAAGATGAACAGGGGAAACCGCGAAAACTGCAAGCTAACGGTTTACTAGCGCGGGTAATTCAACACGAAATGGATCATCTTAATGGTGTCATGTTCGTGGATAGAGTAGATAACGATTTGGCACTCAATGAAGAATTAAAAAAACACGGTTTTTCCGTGCAAGCGGTGAAACCGGTCGAGAAAGTGACAAAATAAAGGCATTAGTTAATTTAGGTGAGGAGTGAAGATGACCCCGAAAAGCGGCGTTTTATTGTTATTATCCTGTATTGCAGCGATCGCTGGTGTGGGTTGTGTCTTTGAAATTAGTTCGGGAGAACCGGATTTAGGCAATACCACCACTGGCCTAATTCTAGCGGCAAGTGTGCCACTAACAGCCCTATTTTTTTGGGCGGCGGTTAAAGACACGAGAGCCAATTACAAATAGAATAACTTCCCCTCGGTTGCAGAAGAGAGAATTTATTTCTCTCTTTTGTTTGTTTTAACTACAGGACAAATTGCCAGAAAAAGTTACTACTTTTGAGGACTTTAAGTAGCTGGTTATAATTAAATTAAAAATAGTTTTTAGGTTCGATACCCCCTTAGTACTAGGGTTGATTCATAGTAGGGTTGATTCATGAATCAACCCTACCCTTAGTCCCCCGTTGATAAGGGTGGTGTCTGATAATTTTTAACGCCTACCTACTTATCATCTTTCATGACAATCAATTATCTGCCGATCGGTGAAAATCTGATTAGGTAAAGATTTCCCCCCTCTCTCCTCTATCCGCAATCTAGAATGATAAAATAGGTGAAGTTCAAAGCATCATTCATTAGCTATGACCACAACCTACAAAGTAGAAATTTCCCATTTAGGAACAACACAAACGATCGAAGTTAGGGAAGATCAAACTATACTAAAGGCAGCCTACGATGCGGGGATTGACTTACCCAGTTCTTGCAATGCGGGCGTATGTACTACCTGTGCCGCTCAACTTTCCCAGGGTAGCGTCGAACAAGG
>NZ_JASJFF010000580.1:0-2282 GCF_030065435.1 Microcystis sp. M53603_WE2 | reverse complement strand
TCCTTGTTTATAATTATTCATGCCATACTGAAGATTCCACTCGATAATATGGGCAAAATCAAAGAGTTTTCGTATCTCTGGACAATCATCGTAGGTAATTAACCATTTAGCCTGACATTGACGCATATTATCGGCAAAACGTTGATGATCGAAGCTGGTATGTAAATTACCTCTCACACCGTACAAACGGGATTTTGTGGCACTATAGTAGGGGGGATCGAGAAAGATAAAAACTTCTTTTCCCTCAGCAAATAATAATTCTTCGTAGTCTTGGTTAGTAATTTTTACTGATGCTAATAACGGCGCAATTTGAGTTAATCTGGCCATTGATGAATCAGTAAATCTACTGGTAAAAGCAGCTTGAGAATAACCTCCCGAATCCACTGTTCCCGAAAAAGTAATCCGATTTAAGATAAAAAAACGCACTGCTTTCTCAAAGTCGGTTAACTTTAAATCTTCCCTTGTCAAATCTTGAAATAATTCTCGTCCAGTATCATATTTCTGTTTAATTTCTGTTATTTTTGCTACCAATAAATCAATATTTTCTTGAGCGCATTGCCAGAAACAATATAAATCATAATTTAAGTCATTAATCCAATAGGTTTTTATTTGTTGTCCAAAGAGTTGCTTAACAGCAAAAAATACAGAACCCCCACCAAAAAAAGGTTCTCGATATTCCCTAATATTCACAGGAATTTGCGGCAAAATTTGCTTAATTGCCCGGGATTTCCCCCCCGGATAACGCAAGGGACTTTTAATTTTTGACATTTTATTTACTAATTAGCTCCTATCTCGATTTCGAGCTTTTTATTGGTTTGAACTTCAACTAAAAGCTTTCTAATTATTTCCTGCTCTCTCTCCTTCAGATTATCCGAGTTTAACACAAGAAATTTTTCTAGATTTTCCAATTGACAAGGTAAAGTAATTTTGTCTTTAATACCTTTACCTGTAAGTTTTAACTTTGACACAAAATTTATGGATTGATTGTTTAAGTTAATGGAGTCTATATTGGAATACAGAATTAATTTAAAAAGACCATCTTGTATATCAGTTAAATCTGGCAGCCCCTTCCTTGTAGAATTTTTAGACTCCTGAATGTAATATTGATCTTTTATATATAAAATTTCGTCTGGTGCTAGATAATAAGTTCCTCCCAAATAGTTTTCAATACAGAAGTTTGCTTTCCTTCCATCGACTAAATATTCATGTTTATGTACTGTAACTGATTCCCTTTCACTTGCCATTTTAGAGCCTTTTAGAGATATATTTTTGAATTCTTCAAAATCAAGCATAACTGCTTTTAGATATTGTCCCATACTAGCTTGAGAATGAGTAAAAACACCAGTATTGTCAGAGATATTTTTATAAGAATTAAGAGCCTGTTGAAAAGTCGAAGTAAACTTTTCTTCTAATAAACTTTTATTCCAATGTAAAGCACTTTGCTTGTAATTTAAAATTTCTTTTATTTGATTCTTAATAAATTCATTATTAAACTTTTGTTTGGTAAGTTTGTGTTTATTTTCCTGTTTCGTTTTTTGACTTTTCTCCGCATTTTCATAGTATCCAAGAACTATATATATTGAGTAAATTCATCCATGAAACTGTAGAATATTGAAGCTTATCTAAGTCTCCATCTCTTCCCTCATCTTTAATAATCGGTATTATTGTCAATATTTTTGATGCATTATATGTGTTATAAATTCTGGCAAATGGATAACTTCTGGTTCGCTTAGGGGAAACCCACTTGGAATAAGCGACTTCTGTATTTTGTGCCTCTATAATTCCATAAGCTCTGGATTCATTAACATCAAATTGTTCCAAACATACTCTGTCTAAAGATTCTGTTAGACAGGCTGTATATTTTACATCTCTAATAAATCCAGTCAAATTCAAGACTTCGCTCATATTATGAAATTACGATCAAACTAATTGGATTAAAAGACAGCCTAACGGTTGAACTCACCCGCCTTGTCAAAGTCTAGCACAAAGTCTGGTGCAGTGATATGTCAGACAGTCGGCAGCCGGTCATAGGCTTCTGACTCAACATCGGGAACTTTTGTTAAGATTGCCTGATACTTTTCTCGACTTCCCTTTTTGGACCTTTCTATTAGGTAATTTTCTGTCATCAACGCTGAAAGTTTCTCAGCGATCGCAGTAGAGATAAATTGATCGATCGAAATTCCATCACGAGCCGCTAGATCATCTAAACTTTTCTGTAATGAGTCGGGAATTTGAACTTGGATGGTACTCATGGTAACTTACCTATTAATCGTAGGAAACCT
>NZ_JASJFF010000250.1:0-6312 GCF_030065435.1 Microcystis sp. M53603_WE2 | reverse complement strand
TGAGGTGGCCAATTACCTAATTTTCAGGGAAAAAGTGCCTAAATTTCCCCCCGATCACTCCCAGATCCAGTACTTTTTGATTGACAAAAGGTCTAAAAGTCTTACCCAACAAAGTTTTTAGATTTATTCAGCCAGCCCTATGTAGTTGCTGGAATGAGAGGTTATCTACCGCTCCTGAACTCAATCGTTGGAAAGTATTTTGGCTCTTCTGGTTTCTGTGTGGAAACGAGGTCTATACTGATAGAATATCCGCAAAGTAGTCCTAAAAGTCTTGCCAAATAAGCACTTCAGGATTACATAAGCAAAAATTGTCACACAAAAAATTCGAGAAGAGCCAGTATTTTTTTCAGGTAATCCCTAGAATTAAGAGTAGCAACCTCACCACCCCCTTATCCTGATCGGCATGGTGGGTTCAATCATCAAGTTTAACCCTCTGCTAACCAGCGCACGGCATCCTTAGCGTGGTAGGTTAAGATAATATCGGCACCCGCCCGTTTAAAGCTAGTTAGAGTCTCTAAAGTCACTCGTTTTTCGTCAATCCAGCCATTTAACGCCGCCGCTTTAATCATTGAATATTCCCCCGACACATTGTAGGCAGCCACGGGTAAATTAGTCATTTCCTTGATTCTCCAGATAATATCCAGGTAAGATAGAGCAGGTTTTACCATTAACATATCTGCTCCCTCTAATACGTCTAATTCCACCTCTTTTAAGGCTTCCCTAGCATTACCCGGATCCATTTGGTAGGTTCTGCGATCGCCGAATTGGGGGGTAGAATCAGCCGCATCCCGAAACGGACCATAATAGGCAGAGGCATATTTAGCCGTATAGGAAAGAATCGGTGTATCACTATAACCCGCCTCATCCAATCCTTGACGAATTGCCTGCACAAAACCATCCATCATTCCCGACGGTGCAATGATATCCACTCCCGCTTTTACCTGAGAAACGGCGGTTTTTTGCAATAATCCCAGAGTAGGATCGTTTAACACCCTGCCGGTTAAATCTCCCGTTTGCAGATAACCACAATGGCCATGGTTGGTATATTCACACAAACAAGTATCGGCGACAATGAGTAGATCGGGAACTGCCTCTTTAATTGCTGTGGCCGCTTTTTGGACAATACCATGATCGTGCCATGCTCCCGTCGCCTCTGTGTCTTTACTTTCCGGCAGCCCGAATAAAATAATCGCTGGAATTCCTAAATCCCGCACTTCCTTGGCTTCGTCAACAATTTTATCGATTGATAATTGGTACACCCCCGGCATCGATTTGACTTCCTGGGCAATACCTTCCCCCGCCGTGGCGAAAAGGGGATAGATAAAGTCATTGGCTGTCAAGACGGTTTCACTCACCAGACGGCGCATTTGAGGGGTTTGACGCAGACGACGGGGGCGATGAATAGGAAACATAGTTTTTTGTGATTAAATCGGGAATCTTGTCTCGATTCTTTAGTTTAAATCTTTGCTGAGGATGAACACAAATCGATTCAGCCGGCAGCCAGCTGCCGGCAGCTATCCGCAATATTTAGTTATTTTGAGCTTAATCAAACTATTTAGGTCAAAAATGACCTGATGAGGCTCTATCGTCGTTTTGAGGGCGAAAAACCAGCAATTTGACTAAAATTTAATCTTTATAGCGATCAATTTTGGTGTCGCCACCACCGCATCTATTTACAAAACTTTACCTCATCAGTTATCAGTTACCAGTTACCAGTTATCAGTTATCAGATGTGATACTAAATCCGTTTATTAAAAACTGATTATTTATTCTCCCTTTTGCCTCTTGCCTTTTGCATGAGTGCCTCTCCTCATAACTAGCTTATACTCAACGGATTTAGTATGAGTTTTCAGTTCACCGATGGCTCTCTTGGATATTGGCTGAAAAATGTTCACGGTGTTACATTAGCGGCGCAAGCGTTCACTGATTACTGTTTACTGTTCACTGTTCACTCACTCCCAAAACCCATCTCCATTTGGGAGAAGGATCGTTTATTCTAGGAAGTAAGAGCGATCGATTCAGGATTTTTGCTATGGCGAACTTAGGTGATTTAGTCAAAAAAGCAGTTTATTTGGGCGTAGGCATTGCTACTTATGCCGCCGAAAAAGCTGAAGTAAATTTACAAGAATTAAGAAATCAAGCCCAAAAATTAGCCGATGAGATGATTTCTCGCGGCGAAATGACGACGGAAGAAGCGAGGAAATACGTTGATGAGTTGGTGAAACAGGCACAACAGCAAACGGTGGCAGGTAATGAATCTAATATTCCCCATGAACCCCGACGGATAGAAATTATTGAAGATGAGGAAGACAGCAAAGCAGCCGAGCCAAAAGTAGATGAATTGCGGCAAAAGGTGGAACGTCTTCAGGAAGAATTACGGAAACTACAACAGGATTAAAACCTAGATTTTAGCGACAAATAATTAATTATTACCAGACAAGGGACGCAAGTATAAACATGGACGATTGGCAGAAAGATTTTTGGGAAGTGATCGAAACTGTGGCACTGGGAATTGAAAATTTTTTCCAAGAAGTTACCCAAACTATCGAAGAAATCAATGAAGAAATTATCATCGATCTGGAACAGTTTATTCAAGAGGTTTTACCCCAGGAATTAGAGGAATTTTTTAACCTCGATGAATACCCCTTTTCGGAATTAGATGAACCCTCGGATTTTACCCTCACTCCTAAAGTTAACCCCGATCCTAACACCCATCCTGCTTGTATCGGTTGCCGTAATTATCACGGTTATATCTACGGGGGTAATCTTCTCGTCTGCGGTTTCCATCCCTACGGTTGGGATAGTGATAGTTGTCCCGATTGGCAAGCAGAGGATTAATTATTTTCCTATAAAATCAGGTAGGGTTATTATCCCTACCCATAACCCTTATCTCAAAGCAGTTATCTGTCATTTTTAGTTAAGAATTACCCTTGGGAGCATGGTAAGGTTCAGAATCAAAAGGCTGCATCCCCACATCGGGATATTCGTCATTGTTGGGACTAAAAATGCGAGCAAAAGCCTCTGTTAGGTACTGGACAAAATTGTGTAACGTATCCTTGATATTCATTGCTTTTCTCTCCGACTCTCGACAATAATCTCTGTTTCGGATCAGGTTGATTCACCCCTCCATCCCCATTATCTGGTCAGAATCTCATCAATTGTTGACTTTTGAGATAATTCTTGAATAATCTTCATAAGACTTGATATTTTTTCTTGTTTATCTAAACTTTTATAATAATCCTTGTATTTTTGTAAAGGAAAAATTATTCAATTAAATCGCTGAACAGATATTTGATTGTTGTCCAGAAAGGACGGCTCTTCTCGACTTTGTGTGATAATTTTTGCTTATAGAATCGTGAAATATTTACTGGGAAAGACTTTTAGGAGTATTTTGCTGAAGAAACTATCAGTATAGACCCCGTTTCCACACAGAAACCAGAAGAGCCAAAGGACTGTATCTTTGTTGAGCATCTAAGCATAAATATCCATTGACAAAAACTTTTAATTGAGCATTATCTATCTCCTCATCCAAAAAAGGCTCGATGGCTGCCTTACGAAGTGCCTTGATTTGGTTGAGGTTTAATCCCAACTTTTCGATAGTATTAAAAGATGGGGTCACTAAAATAGATTCAGGTAAATAGTTAATCGTGAATATAAGCTTTTTACAGTTGTTTTTTTTCGGGGCGATCTCGCTAACCCTAACTTTCACCCTCGGCTATGTTAGCCTGAGAGCGATCTCGCGCTTTACCGTCAAGGAATGTATGGCCCTTGCTGGTGCTTCGGGAATGGCTTTACAATCGGCGATCGCTTTCGTTAATTTTCTTTGTGGCTTTTCCGGAAGAACTTTTTTCCTGTTAGCGACGGCTGGTTTATTTATTATCTCTCTATGGTTACTGACGCGACAATTGTGGCAAGCGGAAGAAAGAGAAAACTATAGATGGCTATACCTAGCGATCTTGTTCTGGCTCGTCCTGCTAGGGATGCAATTCTTCGTCGTGCTTTACAGTGGGGGATTTTACTACGGGGATTGGTGGATGCACTTCGATATCGCTCAAATTTTTTTGGGACTTCAGAAAACCGATACGGTTTACTTTGGAACTTATAATGTTACTTCTAGAACTCCTTTATTCAATCTGTTTTCTAGTTATTATCTGGCACTTTTAGAAAATTCATTTGCGGTTTATCAAATTACTGCGATTTTACCAGGAGTATTCCTGACCCTCCTAATCCCCCTCTTTCTGCGTCCGTCGTTAATTCCGTTAGCCTTTTTCCCCGTGGCTTTCAGTCCCTATTTGAGTAATATGATCACCTACCCGTGGCCGAAGGTATTGGCCACGGTCTATATCTTAACTGGCATCTATAGCGTTTCCTAAGCTAGTGAGGTACACCTATTTTTCTTCCCTTTTGCCTTTTGCCTCTTGCATGAGTGCCTAAAACCCATAACTTTTGTACCTCAGCAGACTGAAAAACGCTATATAGCGTTTCTGATTCACAAGAGGTACATTCCCGATCCTGAACAGCTTAATCAGCAAAGGTTTAAGTGTGCCGCACAGATGCGAGAACCGCTATATTTCTATCTCGACTTGAGAAACAATCCCCGCACAAGAGTCTATTCCCTTTCCGGGATTGGCTGTGGAGTTAGTTGGGGATTAGCCTTTCTCAGTCATCCTTCCGCCATACTCTATGTTATCGCCCCGATCGTCGATAATCTATGGGTAAATCGTAAAAATTTAGCTCTTGTCGTCCGTCAGTTATTTTTTCCGTTAATCCTAATGATCGCCGTGTGTCTTCCCTGGTAAGCTAAACGGCGCTTAACCTGCATGATCCAACAGCTATAACCCTTTTGGAGTCTATATCGGTGATCCGAAGTAAAAGCCGTTTAGCTTATTTATGGGGAATCTCTCACTTCGGTCTCGCCTCTATCTTCCAGACGGCAATGGGAACGACGGGGGGTGCGACTGCGAGCGTTAGAATTTCCGATGCTTTAAACAATGCCTGGTCTAGCGTTTATCCCCTCGAACTTTCCGATGCGGTTCAAGATCGAATCCAGAAAGGCCCCGGAGAGGGTGGCGAGTATTACACCTTACGCTATCGGCTGTGGAATTCATGGTTTCGCTTGTATTTTAGTGTTTTAGCTGGCTCTATAACGATAACCCTGAGCGCTGTCCTTCTGACGGTTTTCGGGAAACGAGTTTTCGGAAAAGTTCAGGGTAAACCTTTGTTTCCCAGATCATTTTTAGTATCGGTACTTGTAATCGGTTTTTTGGGAGTTTGTTTCCTGCAACCCGGATTTCATTGCGGGGGAATTATCGGCGAGAGTATGACTCCTATTGTGGTTCTGTTGCTCTTGATCGTTACCGAATATCTGGCCATGTTACCCGTGAGACTGAAACAGTTAATTCTCTTCACTATCGTGGGAGAGTTCGTTCTTTCTCGGGGGATTCACTTGTTATTTCTCGGTGCGGAAAAAACGGTAGTTTGGGATGGAAATGCCGATCTAAAAACTAACTATAGTTTACAATTCGCCCGGGATCTGATCGGTACTCCGATCGGCTTATTTATGGCGATAGTTGCTTTAATCATTTTCCTGGTGATCGGTTGGAAAACCGTATTGGAAGGCGGTGATCCTGGAGAATCCTTGCAATAACGATTATACCTTCTAAACAGGATTTAGTATGAGAGCATCCCAATTGACAACTGGCCAATTTTGTGAACCGCTTGCTGGCGAGCGAGTGGAAGGAACCACAGAGACACAGAGGACACAAAGATTGATCGCTTCCATATAAGTTAAACTGATCACACAAAAAATAAGAGAGCCGTACCTTGAGTTTATTGAGGTTTAATCCCAACTTTTCGATAGTATTAATTGCTGTTTGAACATCTTCTTGTGCGGGTTTAATTGTACCATCATCATTAAAAGCAAAGTGAGACTCACAATCGGGATTGAGTGGAGAGATTAAGAGATTTTCATCAAACCAGTTATCTTTTAGATTACCACAGTGCCGAGGTTCACCAGTCCTAAGATTTGCCTGACAGGAACATAGCAAATTGGCATAATCTAAGGGATCAACAGTGGGATCACTTTGAGGTTTAAAATGTTCTAAACCCCGACCAGCTAGAGAACTGGAGTTTTTTGACAAAAGCAGATAGACTAAATCTAGACTCACCGTTCGCTCAAATTTTTGAACTCGACCTTATTATCATGGCGAAAAAAGCTTACAGCATAAAGTTTTCAGAAGACCTAGCGGTGGTTAACTTGGAGAAAATTAATCCAAGGCGATCTCGGGTAATGATTGGGTAGTAGTGGCGTAG
>NZ_JASJFF010000436.1:0-5871 GCF_030065435.1 Microcystis sp. M53603_WE2 | reverse complement strand
GCTAATCCGACTCTAACTCGATCGTAGTGCAGAGATCGATCGCTTAGGGTAGCGGCAGAGTTGGCTAAATGCAGACAGGGGGGATGATAACCTTTTGATCTTAACTCGGCGATCGCTTGTTGGAATCTTTGCCGTTGTAACTGCATGATCTCGGGATTGGGATCGTCAGCTGTGGCAAAATGGGAGTATATACTGGCAATTTTCAGGTTAGGAGCCTCTAAAACCTGTTCGACGAATTTTGTGCCGTTTTGCCATGGTGTACCTAAGCGAGACATCCCCGTATCTAGTTTGATATGAACCGGCAGCCGCTGTTCTAAGCGTCTCATCACGGTGGCAAAAATTTGTACCTGTTCGATTTGCACCAGGGTGGGTTGCAATTGCCAATGGGCTAAGGCTGCCACTTCTTCCGGGGTATTGACTGCCCCTAAAATCATAATTGGGGCAACGATTCCCGCTTCCCGTAGTTCGATACCTTCACCGATAGTCGCGATGGCTAAAGACTGCGCTCCGGCTTCTAAAACGCTGTTAGCCACCTTAACTGCCCCGTGTCCGTAAGCATCGGCTTTAATTACCGCCATTAATTCCGTTTTTGGGGCTAATAAGGCCTTGACTTTTCGCACGTTTTGTTGTAAGGCCGAGCGATCAATCTCTACCCAAGCACGATAGCGAATTGCTTCCGACAATTGATAATCATGACGGTTTTTGGGCGGATTGATAATTTTTGGTTCGATGCTAAACACCACTCGCTCACTCCTTTGCACACATAACCCAATTTATCACAGATGTCGGGGTGAAGACCCTCGTACTGACAGGATGAAACCCCGACCAATATAAAACAGCAAAGCACGATTAAATCCTTGACAGTTTAGCCTTGCATAGCTTACCATAGTAAATTTAGTTGGGTAAACAAGATATTAAAAGCGTTTAAGTACAGAATCTATCCGACCAGTGAGCAATCAGTTTTGCTTGCCAAGTCGTTTGGCTGTGCTAGATGGTTTTACAATTACGCTCTAAACTTAACATCCGAAACTTACAAGCAAACTGGAAAAGGATTAAGCAGAGACGAAATAATTAAGCTGCTGCCTTCCTTAAAAAAAGAGCATGAGTGGTTAAGCGAAGTACCATCGCAGGTATTACAACAAGCTGCTTTAAATCTTTCTAGTGCTTTCCTTAACTTTTTTGAAGGTAGAGCTAAATATCCTAACTTCAAGAAAAAGCAAAATAGGCAGTCGATTAGATTTCCTCAACACTGTAAGTTAAAAGATGATGTTCTGGTATTGCCTAAAATTGGTGAAGTCTCTTGCCAAGTTTCACGGCAACCAGAGGGAAACTTAAAGTCTGTTACGGTTTCAGTTAATCCATCAGGAGAATATTTCGCATCTTGTCTCTATGATGATGGTCAGGATTTACCCCAAAAATCATCAGAAGGAAAAGCTGTCGGGATAGACGTTGGACTAACCCATTTTGCTATTACATCAGATGGGACTAAACACGGGAATCCTCAATACTATCGTAAGTACGAACAAAGATTAGCGAGGAGACAAAAGAAACTAAGCCGCCAGCAAAAAGGCTCTAAGAATCGAAATAAAGCTAGAGTTAAAGTTGCTAAAGTTCACTCTAAAATCGTTCGTTGTCGTGAAGATTTTCTGCACAAACTAAGTCGTAAATTAGTTGACAAAAACCAAGTCATAGTGGTAGAAAATCTGGCAGTCAGAAACCTGGTCAAAAACCCTAAACTAGCAAAATCAATTAGTGATGCTGGTTGGGGTCAATTCTGTACTATGTTAAAATACAAGGCTGAATGGGAAGGAAAAATATATATAGAAGTAGATAGATTCTTTCCTAGCTCTAAGACTTGTAGTAACTGTTTAAATCCTGTTGATAGTTTGAGTTTAGATATTCGTAGTTGGCAATGTCCTAAGTGTGGAGAAACCCACGATAGAGACATCAATGCCGCTAAGAATATTCGAGATGAAGGTTTACGAATTTTGGCGGTAGGGCATACCGCTACTGCTTCTGGAGGGAGAGTAAGACCAAGTAAAGGCACTGCTTTTGCAAGGCATCTCCCCGTGAATGAAGAATCCCTCGCATGAGTGCGATGGGAGTGTCAAACCAAAAGAAAACCGAGAGGGCTAGGAAAGAAGCCGGAAACTCCTCTGGATTTCCTCCTTTTTCCCAGCGGAATCTAGGCTTTAAGATGAATGGGATGTTAGGAAGTTCCCGAAAAAATTTGGGGTTAGGGTTATAAAGGCTCGAAACTAAGTACCTAAAAGCTTTTAGCTTAACCAATTAGGTTTTAGATTCGATCGAGTGACAAGAAAGTAGGGAAGTTTTCACCTAACACTATCTCAGTGGTTGGACAGAAGTGAAGTTAACTGTGGGGTAAGGAATGCCAAAAAGCCTAGACTAAGATAAAATTATATCCAACCGGATGCAGTATAGGAGTTTAGCCAATGTCTAACGAAACTGTTACTTATTCCCTAGAAGCTGTCCTCACAAGGATTGAGGGAAAGATCGATAAGATTGATGAGCGCTTGACAAAAGTAGAAATAGGATTAACCGATCTCAAAGGGGATATTAAAGTGTTAGACGAGAAAATCGAAGGCATCGACAATCGGCTAAAATCAGTGGAAGGAACCCAAAAAAATCAGGTCTGGACATTAATTATCCTTTTGGGGAGTGCCATTTTTACGGCCGGATGGAAAGTATTTTTTTCCAGTAATATCTGATCTTTCTAATTCTCAACAAGACTACAGTTAACCGCTCCTGAAAGAAAATTTTCTTAAAGCCTAGACTTAAGATAAAATTATATCCAACCGGATGCAGTATAGGAGTTTACCAAATGTCTAACGAAACTGTTACTTATTCCCTAGAAGCTGTCCTCACAAGGATTGAGGGAAAGATCGACTCGCTTGAGAAGCGGGTTAACGAAAGATTTGACAAGGTAGAAGATCGGTTAACCAAACTAGAAATAGGAGTAACTGATCTCAAAGGTGATATTAAAGTGTTAGACGAGAAAATCGAAGGCATCGACAATCGGCTAATATCGGTAGAGGGAACCCAAAAAAATCAGGTCTGGACATTGATTATCCTTTTGGGAAGTGCCATTATTACGGCTGCTTGGAAAGTATTTTTTTCCAGTAATATCTGAGTTCTCTAATTCTCAACAAGACTACAGTTAATCGCTCCTGAAAGAAAATTTTCTTAAAGCCTAGACTAAGATAAAATTATATCCAACCAGATGCAGTATAGGAGTTTAGCCAATGTCTAACGAAACTGTCACTTATTCCCTGGATGTCGTCCTTAAAGAAATTAAAGACAGTATCAAGGAAGTTAGTCAAAAATTCGATAAGATTGATGAACGCTTGACAAAAGTAGAAATAGGAATAGCTGATCTCAAAGGGGATATTAAAGTGTTAGACGGGAAAATCGAAGGCATCGACAATCGGCTAATATCGGTAGAGGGAACCCAAAAAAATCAGGTCTGGACATTGATTATCCTTTTGGGAAGTGCCATTATTACGGCTGGGTGGAAAGTATTTTTTTCCAATAATATCTGATCTCTCTAATCCTTAACAAGACTACAGTTAACCGAACCCAAAAGGATAAAACCTTGTTTCTGTTTGACTGGATTTCCTCATTGCTTATTTACCAATACAAAAACGGCTAAAAATGCGATCAAGTACCGATTCAGTCACTTCTTCGCCGGTAATTTCTCCTAAGGATTGAATGGCAGTACGCAGATCGATCGACCAAAAATCAAAAGGTAAATTTTGGTCAATTGTTTTTTTGACCTGTTGCAAAGCAATTTTCGCCCTAGTTAAAGCGGCCGCTTGTCGTTGATTAATGGCTAAATCCAAATTAGCCGCCTGTAGTTCTTGATTTTGGACAGCATTAATAATAGTTTTTTCTAAGTCTTCAATACCCTGATTTTGGGCGGCCGACAGCTTGACAACTCGCTCAATTTCTGCTGGGTAAATTACCGTTTCGGGATGAGCTAAATCAATTTTATTAATCACTAAAATTAATCGGCGATCGCTGACAGAGCGATAAATTTCCTCGTCTTCCCGGGTCCATCCTGACTCTGCGGAGACGGTTAAGAGAACTAAATCAGCAGACCGGGCCGTTTGACGGGAACGTTCCACCCCAATTTGTTCAACTCGATCGCTGGCCGAGCGAATTCCTGCCGTATCGAGGACTTGTACGGGAATTCCCGCCACAACTAGCTGAGATTCGACGATATCGCGGGTAGTGCCGGGTAAATCGGTGACAATCGCTCGATCGCTCCGACTCCAAGCATTTAACAAACTGGATTTACCCACATTCGGCCGCCCCACGATCGCCACTTTCAGACCACTACGCAGCAATTCCCCGCGCTCGGCGGTGGCCAAAATTAAATTTACTTGACAAAAAACCTGTTCTATGCTATTGAGAATCGCCTCGCAATCCAAGGGCGGTAAATCTTCTTCAAAGTCAATACGGGCCTCAATTTCGGCCAAAATATCGAGACAGGTGGCACGCAAATGGCGGATCGGTTGCGCGAGTTTTCCCTGCAACCCAGCGAGGGCAAATTGTGCCGCTTGGGGAGAACGCGCCCCCACGAGATCGACGACGCTTTCGGCTTGAGTTAGGTCAATTCTGCCGTTAAGAAAGGCACGCAGGCTAAATTCCCCCGCTTGTGCCAAACGCGCCCCATTTTCTAGACATAACTGTAACACCTGTTGTACGGGCATAATGCCGCCATGACAGTGAAATTCCACCACATCCTCGCGGGTGAAAGAGCGGGGAGCCAACATGAGCAACAGTAAAGCTTCATCGATAATTGCTTGACTTTGGGGATGCCGGATATAACCGTAGAGAATACGATGACTTTGCCATTTTTGACGATTGGGGCTATGGAAAAGCCGACGAGCGATCGCCACTGCCTGACTACCAGATAAACGGACAATACCGATACTACCCTGTTCCGGAACGATCGCCGTAGCGATGGCGGCGATCGTATCCCCTGTGTTTAACATCTCTTAATCACCCCTTGCTAAAATTGAAGTCGGTATCAATTTTGTCAGCATTTATGCCCGAAAATATGCGCTCACGGTCATTAAAAGCGAGAAAAAGCCGCAAATATTCGAGTAATCGCTTACTGCGATTTTTGCGCTATTGGTATATTCGCTTAATGCGATTACAAGGACATCCTAGGGAAATTGCCAGGGGTTTTGCCTTGGGAGTTTTTTCGGGATTTTTCCCGTGGATGGGCCTTCAAATCATCGTCGCTATCTTTTTAGCCACCCTATTTCGCGCCAACAAGATCGCGGCTGCTGCCGGTACTTATATCAGCAATCCCTTGACCGATCTGCCAATTTTCCTGTTTAATTATAAATTAGGAGAGTTTATTCTTGGTCAAAGCGGGCGATCGAATCTGGGCGACATTTTTCAAACTAATCAAAGCTTCACCGAAAAGTTAGCTAGTTCTGGCGGCCAATTTCTTTTGACCCTGTTTTTTGGTTGCTTACTATCAGCGACGGTATTTGCTACTATAACCTATTTTGTTAGCTATCGCCTAGTTCATCAACGGTATCACCGGCGACAAACAGGGAGAAAACGCTGATAAATTGTCACCGTTCAGGGGGGGGGACGAAATCTGGTAATCTAAGGGGCATGGATGAGAAGCACCTACGGTAATCCCATAATAAGTCTAAACTGTGATTTGAATGATTGAATGAATACTATGATTGTGTTGTATTCAGCAAACCTTCATCAATGATCAATCATAGTCCATCCCATAATCCCATAATAAGTCTAAACTGTGATTTGAATGATTGAATGAATACTATGATTGTGTTGTATTCAGCAAACCTTCATCAATGATCAATC
>NZ_JASJFF010000685.1:0-7763 GCF_030065435.1 Microcystis sp. M53603_WE2 | reverse complement strand
TTAAAGCATATCTAAAGAGTTTTGAGTTAAAAGTTAAACTTCAAGTTTTCATTCAGGACAAATGTACTGGTTAACTAATTTTTTGGGGAAAATTAGTTAACCCATGATTATAACATATAATTAATTTGCAAGAGTTCTATTTAAATCCGATGTTAAAAATTGTTTCCTCAAAAATTTACTTCCGCAAAGACCATCTACAATACCACATAACGATGACTTTAATGTATCTGGGCTATCGCTAGTGCCAGTCTCATAAGTCTTGATCGATTAAATTAAATGTAAATGCAAACAAATAGTTGATGGAAAGGATGTTATGACTAATCTTCTTCAGGCCACTCTCAACAAGACCTATGACCAACTGAAAAACTTTGCTGGTTTAAATGACTTCTGGAATTTGTTTGAAATAGCATTTGGTACACAATATGACCATACAGTAGCCACAAATCTCCGTTCTCAATGGCTTGTAGGTGATTTTAGTTCATTTCCACAAATTGAAATCCTTGATAGTAGCATTCTTGGTAATGCTAGTGGTGCTTATGGGACTAGCACGAATAAGATTTATCTCGCTGCTAATTTTCTTGATACAGCTACGGAGACAGACATTATTGCGGTTTTGTTAGAAGAATACGGGCATTTTATTGATGCTCATATCAATCAGACGGATAGCGCTGGTGATGAGGGAGACATTTTTTCTAACTTAGTGCGTGGTAATAGTCTCAGTGCTGGGACATTACAGGCTTTGAAAGGTGAGAATGACTGGGCAACAATTACTGTAGGTGGACAGAGTATTCAGATAGAGCAAGCGCTTGCACCAGCCGACTTAGTATCGGCGTCGACTTTCTTAATCAATCAAGATGTTAAGGATAATTTTTGGTATGAAAATGTCCAAACAATGCCTTCGGCGATTGGTGGTCCTGTTGCATTCAGGGCGCGGTTTAAAAACATTTTGTTACCTTCTGGCAGTACTCCTGCCATTATTCCTAATATCCCTTATGCTCCCATACCTACAGGTGCGCTAAATGGTCCAGCCGCACCCAATACAACATTGATTGATCCGCTAGATTCCACAGAGAAGGGACTACTTATCCATACCTCTGTAAATGGGCTAGGTTCAATTTATAGCAATATATGGGAACCCACAGATAACGCTAGTTTATTCCTTGCTAATTCATTCGCAAACAACCTAGGAAATGCGACAAACACCCTAACAAGAGAACTACTTGCTGAGGATACATTCAAGGGATCAACTGTAAATTTAGGTTATTTATCCCGTTCTCCAGGTAGCTATATTAAAGCAACTTTAGTTTGGACAGGAGTTCCTGGCGGCGGTCTTAGCACGGATGCTAACTTAAATTTGACGTTACAGGGGAATAATAGTGGTTTAATTTACACTCCTAGTTTTTTACCGCTCAATACTGCTAGCACTTTAGGTGGTGGTTGGGGTTTTAATGGAACAGATAGTGTTCCTGGCGGTACTATTAACGCGGTTGATTACATCGAACAAATTTTTATTCCAACAGGTGGTTTAAATCCGTTGGACAGTGCTTACAAGGTTACGGTTGGTGGGACGCTAGGTTCTGTATCCCCTATTACAGGTCAAGATTTTTCCATCTTTTTCAGTGTTACGGGTGTTGTCGGTAACGGTCATGGTTGGGGTGATGTACATCTGTCAACTTTTGATGGTAAACCCTATGAATTTCAAACAACTGGGGAGTTTATTCTTGTGAAATCCCTGATAGATGATTTTCAAGTGCAAACTCGCCAAGAAGCTTCACCTCATTGGATTGGTGCTTCAGTCAATACTGCTTTTGCTATAAATCTTGGTGGTTACAATATTAACTATGACATAGATTTAGCACAGGATCAAAGACTATCTATTGATGGGCAAAGTTACAATTTATTGAGTGGTGAAACCCTCGATTTGGGTATCGGTCAGATAAAACGTCAAGGCTCTCAATATACCTTTACTTATGCTGGTCTAGATGGTATTATTAATACCAATGACGATGATCTAGTAACAGCTTTTGTCTATGAGGATACGATTAACACTAGTCGATATTATATTAATATTGATGTTAATCCTGCTGATTATCGTTTTGGTTTGTTGCAAGGACTTTTAGGTAATGGCGACGGTATTACTAGCAATGACTTTGCCTTGCGTGATGGTACTAACTTACAATTGAATCCTGGACAGTGGGAAAATAACCCTATCGTCCATACTACATTTGCTGATAGTTGGCGTGTTAGTCAAACAGAATCTCTCTTTCCTGCAACAACAAAACAAACTGCTGCTGCTTCTAGTTTTGCTTCAGACATTATTCCTCCCAACCCTATTTTTGATCCCGAAGCCTTAGCTGCTGCTTTTGATTTGGTTAATGATGCAGGAGTTGCGGCAGGACAATTTCAAGTTGGTGCAGTAATAGATTATCTTCGTACTGGAGATACAAGCTTTATCAAGTCGGCTAAACAGTTTGGTGACTTCGTACTTCAAGATGACAAGGGAGTAATCCAACTTGGAAGCATCCAAGGCAGTAAATGGAACGATGCTAATGCTAATGGTATCTGGGACGGAGGCGAACAAGCCCTAGCAGGTTGGACAATTTACATTGATAGCTTCACCAATGGACAATTAGATCCTTGGGAAATTTCCACAGTCACTAACGCTGATGGTAAATATACCTTCAGCAACTTAGGACCAGGAGAATATGCCATTCTGGAAGTGAATCAAACAGGCTGGATACAAACCTTCCCCACCACTCCCTATGCTCTAAACTTGAAAGCAGGGGAAAAATTGACTGGCATTAATTTTGGCAACTACTTTCAGTTACCCAAGATTAATCTTAGTCCCAGCAATCAGACTGTTGTTGAAGGTTTAACCACTCCTCAAAACGCCTCCTACACCGTCACTCTTTCCCAAGCAAGCAACCAAACCGTCAGCGTTAACTATGCTACTGCTAACGGTACAGCAACCGCGGGATCGGATTACACCGCCACCATTGGAACTCTAACCTTTGCCCCTGGTGTTACTACTCAAGTCATCAATATTCCCATTCTCAATAATTCCCTTAATGAGGCGAATGAAATCTTTACTTTAGCTTTGTCTTCTCCTACTAATGCTGCTCTTGGTACGCAGACGGCAGCTACCACGACGATAACCGATACTCTCACGGCCGCTGTCACCACGACTTTAGCGGCAAATGTGGAAAACCTGACACTGACGGGAGCAGCCGCCATTAACGGTACTGGTAACGCAGGTAATAACGTGATCACGGGCAACACGGCCAATAACCTTCTCAACGGTTCTGGGGGCAATGATACCCTTAATGGTGGTGCTGGACTCGATACCTTGACGGGGGGAGCAGGAAACGATGTCTTCCTCTTCCAATTTTCCCAATCTACTGTCGCTAACCCTGACCGGATCACTGATTTTGCGATCGGCTCCGACAAAATTGATTTGCTCAGTGCCGCAGGAGGTGTGCTGCCTGCCCCCGCTGCCTTTAGTCGTGCTGCCAATTCTGCGGCTACCACTTTAACCAATGTCGTGAATGCTGTTTTTACCGATGCCAATGGTGCCTTAGCCGGAAACCAAGCACTTGGTATTAATGGCGCGGCCCTGGTCCAAGTAACCACTGCTGGGATAGCCGGAAACTATATTATTGTCAATGATAATGTTGCTGGTTTCCAAAGTGCCAATGACTTACTGGTTAACGTTACAGGCATTACCGGCACATTACCCGCTCTCGGTAATATCACTGTTTCCAACTTCTTTGTTTAGTGGATTCCTGATGGGGTGACAAGAATATTCTCAAGCCGGCGTGTTAGGGATCGGGAATGGAGTCGCCTCCATCCCCGACCCTTCAGAACCGTGCATGAGACTTTCACCTCACAGGGACCCTAGTTTGATTGTCCCATTCTTAGGGATACAACTTCTCTTAGGCGCTTGGGTAATGCCCGAAGCCTGCCCTCTGCCCCCTGCCTTCGTTAAAATTAACCAAAGTGAGGCATAAGAGTCAAAACTCCCAAGTCTAAATCTTTACTATCGATCGATTTTGCCTCGTAGAGGGCTAACATATCGTTTAATTGGGGATTACCGCAGGAGGAACCAGTTACCCCCATGGCAATAATCAAACCACAATAACCCTCGGTATTTTTGATGCGTTTTTGCCAATTGCGGCGCGCGGTACGGTGGTCGGGATCATCTTGCTCGAATTCCCCAAAGAGATAGAGATCCCCATTAGCCATTTTCAGAATACCGAGATCATAACGGGTATCTTCGAGGGGATCTTCGCCGGGGTTAAAACCAATAGCCGCCAAACCGCCAGCTTGTTCGATTTTTTCGATCAGTTCCTTGGCTTTCGGTCGGGAGGTCTGGATCATGACCACGGGGAAACCCTCTCCTTTTGTTGGTACGGATTGGGGTTGATAATGGATTTTTGGACGACTGCGAATTTTATCTAATAATTGCCAGGGAACCATTCCGAGACTGAGATGTGCATTATCGGGGACTAGATTTTCCTTGAGTACGGACTCTTCCTCATCATCCTCATCATCCTCATCGTCGTCGTCCTCCTCCTCCAAGAGTTGCATAAATTCCGCACATAGATCGGGCATCGTGGCTACCGTCACCGCCACGGTTTCCCCTTTTGCTTGTTCGGGATCGAGGGGGATACGAAAACGACGCTGTAATTCTCCGATCGGTTCTTCGGATAAAGCGGATTGATTGCCTTTAAAAAAGCGCAACAGAGCTATTAAAGCTAAATATACCGTGATTGCTTCTTCTTCATCTAAATAGGGGCGAATGCCTTCGTAGGGATGCACGCTGCCGAAAACTGGATGAATCTGGGAAGGGGCAGCCGAGGCCAGATCGTAGTCATCCTCATCATCGTCCTCATCATCATCGGCCAATTCGTAGCTTAAAAACCAGCAATCTTGGGAAAGAAAGGCTTTTTCTAATCTTTCCATCGATTTTTCTTCTAAAGCGGACTGGCGGAATTGTTTGAGGGATGCTAGGGAACGATAGAGAATGACTCCGTATTCCCGACCGAGCATTCCCATGACACAGGCGTAAAGATTCGGGAAATCGGGGCGATCGAGCTTAATTTCCAATATATCGTAGTCAGCTAAACAGGACCAGGGTTCAGCTTTCCAAATTTCGTGAGCAGTTTTCACTAAAGCGGACTGCCAAGCGGGGGGAATTGCCGGGGGACGGTTATTTTGGAATTCGTCGAACCCGCGAAAGAGATCATCGATCAGGGGCAAATTGGGGACATAATCGATGGTGATATCGAGATCTTGTAGTACCCCGCGCAGAAAAAACTGTGTTTCTCGATCGCGGACGATAATTTTTTTCGGTCTGGCTGGCCGGGCGGGATTTTGCGGTGTTTCGATGGCGCGGATTAAGGTTCTCACCATGGCCTCTGGCCCCGTTTCGGGGGAAACTACTTCCATAGCGCGTACACAGCCCTCGCTGCCGTCCACCCAGATCACGCACTCGCCACCGCTTTCTTGATTTGGTTCTAAGGTGGCCCGGGGCATTCTCTCGGATAAGGATAAAGCACGACGATCTCCTTCCCAAACACTGGGAATTTGTGGGATTTTTTTGAGGCGGCTTTGGGTTGTCCGGGGCAGAAGATTCATCGGGAAATTTAGGGGTAGCTGTGTTAGGATTTTAACCTTTTCTTTTCAAGGATTCCATAGAATCATTCTATCGATTTAGTCGATAACTTGATAAATAAACCGGAAACCTGACCAAGTTCCCAGATCAAAGGCGTATTCATCAATGACACTGCCAGAATTATCCATTTTTAGACCTAAATCTAATTTTAGATCGCTCCAGAAAGCTCTGGCTATTTCTAGGGGGTTAGTCAGGGTGAGCAGTTGGGTTGCTTCTCCCTTGAGGCTTTGAGTGGCATTGAGAAGGGTCAAGGTGTTCGGGAAAGGATGGCGACTGAGGATCAGTATATTCTCTCTGATGCCCTTGGGTTGACTAATTTTCCAATGCCCTTGGCGGTCATTGGGGATGGTGGCCTTGGTTTTGGCCGCCACGACAAAGGGGGCTAATGGGCTAGAATTGCTGAAATTATCGGGGTTTTCTGAATGGGAACAGTATAAAAGCGGTTGGCAATCGCTGTTAAGGACAAGGATCAGCGCGTAGAGGGGTTGTTCTTCTTGATTCTCGATTTGATAGCGAATTTCCGTCCCGACGGGCAGAATTAAGTCATTTTTAGCGGTATTAATCCCCCTGCTACCCGCAATTTTTTGGGTTTGTACCGTCGAGATATAGGTTTGATCGAGGCTTTCCAGGGTGACAATGACGGCTAAACCGGAGGATTCTTGATTGATCAACAAGTGCCACAATTTGCAGGCCAGCAGGGTTTCTAGTTGGGATTGCAGTCGTTTGATCCCCGATTTAATGGCTTCGTTGGCCGCCCCTAAACTACCGATAATTAGGGAGCCATTGGCAGATAATAACTGATAATTGCCAGTTTCTTCGCTACCAACTCGACTTAAGAGACAATCTACCGTTTGTTCACCAATGTTAACCACGGCGGCCACATCGGGCAAACTGGCAAAGGTACTGGTGGCATCTACCCGTTCAATCCGGGTTAAATTACTATCCAAACCGACGATTAAACCGATTTGACTCGGAAAAACCCGCAATTTTTCCTGTAGAATCTGTCCTATTTCTAGGGAAGCAGCCGGGGATAATAATTGCGCTTTCGCTTTTACACCCTGACGGGAGAGAATTTGTAGGCTGATTTCCTCCCCAGTCGCCTCAATAAAGCTCAAACAGGAGTTAATTCCGTAATTTTCTAGGATTTCTAAGGGCAGGCCGACCAGATTGACTTCTAGGGTGCGTTCATCAATAAGATTTGTAACAATTGCCGCCCCACCCCTTGACGTTTCTGACGTTGTATGATATGGCGGCGCAGAATTATTTTTTTGATTACTGGTTAGGATTGCCGGCTGCTGTTGTTGACTGCTGTGACTAGCGACGAGATTACGGAGATGGGGAAAAGCGATCGCCATTGTCGGACTGGGGCAAGCTTGCCAGAGATACTGGGTGAGATCATAGGTGAATAAGCCAGCATTGGGGCTATTACCGCTCAATTCCACGGCGATTTGCTCTGGTTTAGCGGCAGCGAGAATAACGCCGTTACTAGGCTTATTTTTGAGGTTAAAACGGGTTTTAATATCGGCAGCGAAAGTTAATTCGGCAGGGTTAAGCTCCGCAAGGCTTTCGGGATAGGAACGAACGCGGAGATTACCGAGATAGGGCTGAGGTTGGGGGAGATGACTACTATCAAAAATCAAGCTAAACTTATCCGTAGCTAGACAGCGAGCCATCAGCAGGATATTTTCCTTAAGTAAAGCATTTTCTGCCCCATCCGCAGCAATAAAAACCTCTTTTCCGGCCCCAAGACTGCCATAACCGCTAAAGTGAAAAATGACCACATCCCCTGCCTTGGCTTGGGCGATCAGGTGTTCTAAAAAAGCCGATTTGATCGCTTCTCGACTGGCTTGTTGTCCCGTTAAAGTTACTATATCAGCATCCTGAAAGCCAAAACGATAACGGAGAAGGTCTTTTTGTAACTCCACATCGGTAAGACAGCCGGGCAGCGGCGGAATATTCGCCCCATACTGGTCAATACCGACTAAAAGAGCCAATTTTCGGGGATTAGGGGCGGCGAGAGCGGCCAAATGACGGTTAACTGTCCCTTGACTAATCGCCAAAGTCAGCAACCCCCAACCTGTCTGCTGGA
>NZ_JASJFF010000925.1:0-1348 GCF_030065435.1 Microcystis sp. M53603_WE2 | reverse complement strand
GGTCGTTGATGGGCCGTCAGACAGCGCTCTAACCAGCGATAGGTGCGTTCTATGGATGCTTTCATGGTCTCATGACTGACTCCCGTGGGGGGACATTCATCGAAGGCCATAATCACATCGGCACCGAGGGCATTTTGAATCTGAATCGATTTTTCTGGCGTAATTTCGATTATTCTACCGTCCCGGGGCGATCGAAAGGTGACTCCCGATTCTTTAATTTGCCGCAGTTGACTGAGGCTAAATACCTGAAATCCACCCGAATCTGTTAATATTGGCTGATTCCACGCCATAAACTCGTGTAAACCTCCCGCTTTCTCGATAATACTTTCTCCGGGCTGCAGATGCAGGTGATAGGTATTAGCGAGAATCATTTGCGCCCCCGTGCTGGCGATTTGAGCGGGGGTCAAACCTTTCACCGTGGCCAAAGTTCCCACGGGCATAAAACGGGGTGTTTCTACCGGTCCGTGGGGAGTATGCCAAACCCCAACCCGCGCACCAGTTTGGGGACACTGGCCGATTAATTCAAAGGAAAATCCCACTGTTTCAGTTATCAGTTATCAGTTATCAGTTATCAGTTATCGGTTATCAGTATTTTTTCTCGCTGCCTAAAAGGGGCAATCATTGTCGTCTTCGTCTTCAAACTGCACATCCCACTTAGCAGAAAGTACCTGAGTCACCATGGCTTCGAGGGTATCAGCATTGAGACGGGCTTTCATATCGGGGTCTTGCAGTGGATTACTCAGGGGAATCAGCCGTAATTGCCGATTGTCTTGGATCAGATCAAAATAGGTTTCACCGTCAGGAGAGCGGGTTAAACGCAGATAATCGAAGCTATAGGTATTCAGATAAAGACTGTAGTTAGCAACTAGGGTGCTTTGCTGATAATCGGCGAAAACTTCCACTATCCATCCCTCCCCTTCACTCTGAATCACCCCTTCGAGACTATGGATGTAGCGAACTCGTCCGATATCATCGAGGAGACGACGCATATCTTCTTTAGCGATGACCACGCCAGAATCAATAATACAGGGGGCGGGCAGGGGCTGTGAGGGCGGATGATAGTTCATAGGGATTGCCAGTAAAAAAATTTCCGTTAATAACCCACCGGGTGTTTCTACCGATTCCTGTTGCAATTTTTTTCGGGTTACGTCTCGATCTTAACCCAATCCGCTAGAACTTTTCACTGTTACTTAAGATTAATAACGATGATCGATGATGGCTCTTCTGGTTTCTGTGTGGAGGGAAGAAGAATAGGGATAATTTTATAGAAATATAGTCTTCAAAGCCTTGCCTAGCAAGACTCCTACGAATGATAATCAGTGCTTATCACACAAAGTAGAGAAGAGCC
>NZ_JASJFF010000519.1:0-2977 GCF_030065435.1 Microcystis sp. M53603_WE2 | reverse complement strand
TGGGGTGTGGGGTGTGGGGTGTGGGGTGTGGGGTGTGGGGTGTGGGGTGTGGGAAGAATAAATAAAAATAATCTCCTGACGACCGACGACCGACTCCCGATCACTGATTAATAACTTGTCAAGAAATCACGATAAATCAACTAGAGATTATCTGAGGCATTGAGTATAATCAAACACATAGATTAGGGGAAATTGCTCATAAATCAGTCCGATCGAGCGTGAATCCTCTTTTATTTTTTAGTCTTAGACTAAGGAAATATCATGGTTGATTGTAGTCAGATTCAGTTTGACGAGGATAAAAGCAAGATAGATCTATCGCAACTACGAGAATTATTTAATTTAACCGCATTTTGGGCAATCGATCGCCGTTTAGAAGATTTAGAAACCGCAATTGACTATAGTGATCCGGTGGTGACGGTGTGGAATGAGCGGCAATTAATTGGTTTTGCTCGCGCCATTTCTGACGGCATTTATCGGGCAACTATTTGGGATGTGATTGTTCATCCCGATTATCAGGGAGCGGGTTTAGGGCGTAAATTAGTAGAAACAGTCTTGGCCCATCCCCGAATAAATCGGGTGGAAAGAGTCTATTTGATGACTACTAATCAAGAAAATTTTTACCGGCGCATTGGTTTCCAAAGCAACGCCACCACGACGATGGTATTATTTAATCGTTATCCCGAGGAGTTTTCCTATCCGGCGATCGAGGTAAAGAAAAAACGATCCGTGTGAGCTTGTCCTGACTATTGTTATCGATTTGATCTAAGCTCATTTCTCCCCCCGAGACTTCGATAATGCCTTTCGCTAACTGAAATTTAAGACCGGGAGAAAGACCGAGAGCTTGAGTAAATTGTTTTACTTCTTCTGGCTTTGATTCTAAACTCAAAGGGGAAATTTCTGGCATTTGCCAGAGAGCGATTTCCCCCGGAAATTCTAGGGTAATAGTGACTTTTTTCTCGCCAAGGGCGCTTACCGATATACAAATAGAGCCACTCGTTAAGTTGGCGATCACTGCATCGACGAGAAGGACAAGAGCGGAGGATAAACGCTGATAATCGGCAATAATAGCAATCTCATCGGTTAAAGGGCTAAATTTAAGCTTAATATGGCGATTAGCTGCCTGTAAATAAGTTAGACTTGCCCAATCTTGCCAGAGTTTAGTTAAAGAAAAAATTTCTTGATCGAGAGGTATAGTACCAGACTCTAGTTTGGAGAGATTAATCATCTCATCGAGCATTGCCATCAGTTTACAGCCCGCCAGTTGCCCCTGGGCGATAAATTCCCTTTCCTCGGCCGGACTTTCACAAAGATCGGCGAGAATCAGTTGATGGAGACTGATCATACTGCTCAATGGCGATCGCAATTCGTGGGCAACCCGTCCCAAAAAACTGCTTTTGAGGTGATTAATTGCCACGGCCATCTGATAAGCGAGGCGAGTTTGCTGTAATTCCCGTTTTAAAGCGTCAATATCGTCCATATTTACAGAAAAACTGCCCCTTGTCGTAAGATATCCCATCCTTGACATTGCCAACGCGCGACGGTGGAGGGTTGTCCACTATTGATTATTCCCCATGCTTGCCTTTCTGTGGGCGCTAACACCGTCACCGAGGGAAAAGTAGTCATAATCGCTTCTGGAGTCAATAAAGGCTCTTGTCCTGACAGATTAGCACTTGTGGTCGCTAAAACACCAGTTCGACCGAGAATTTCTCTGGCGATCGCATGAGCGGGAACTCGGATACCAATCGTGCTAGGATTTTTAGGGTTAAGAACTTTTGGTACTTTTTCAGAAGCAGGTAAAACCAAAGTTAGGGAGCCGGGCCAGTGTTTTTCGGTCATTTGCCGCCAAATTTCCCTTTCTTCCTGATTTCCCTCGACATAATCCCATAAATCTGCTGCTGAGGCCGCCATGAGAATTAAGGGTTTATCAAAAGTCCGTTTTTTAGCGGCAAAAACTAAGGCAGCATAGGGGGGAGAAACCGCTAAAGCGGGGACTGTATCCGTGGGAAAAGAAACCACTTGACCACTTAGGGCCGCGTGAACAATTTCGTTAAGAGAAGCAGTAGGCATTGAGAATTGAGCATTTTTGGGGACTAATTTAGCCTAAAACTTTTTGGTACAATTTTAAACGGGTAGGGTTGATTCATGAATCAACCCTACCTTGAATCAACCCTACCTTGAATCAACCCTACTTGATCAGCGGGGTATCTGAAAGTTTTTAACACCTACCTACTTATCTCCAACCAATTAGCGACGATTAATTATGAATGAGTCTGATACTTTTGCTAATCTCGAACAATTAGAATATATTCCCTACCTAGATACCACGGGTAATATCTGTGCTGATTTACAGGGAAGAATCGGGGTTTATGGCATTTTTGATCGAGAACAAGTCCTAGAGTTTGTCGGCTATTCTCGTGATATTTATCTCAGTTTAAAACAACATCTTGCCCGACAGCCTCAAGCTTGTTATTGGCTAAAAATACAGTTGATTGATCGTCCTAATCGGACTATTCTCGAATCGATTAAACAAGCTTGGCTAAGAGAAAGTCAGGCAGTAACCGGCGATGAAAAACTCTGGACAGAACCAATTGATGCTAAATTAGTCATGACTGACACAGAAAAAGAATTTTATCAAAGTGCTGACGAATTGGGGCAAATCAAGTTATTAAAACAGGTATCCAGACGAGTAGAAAACGATATTTTATCAACCCTAGAAAAACGGGGAGTACAGATGGAAATTCGTTTTAATCCTAAGTTAAAAGAACAGGGTTTGCTCGATTTAAAGTAAAAATGACTAGGAGCGATCGATTCTCCCGACAAACCGCTATGATATTATATCGCCCCATCCCCACACCAATGGAACAGCGATGACCACTCCAGACTGGCCAAACCTACTGCAGCAACTACTCGATCGAAAATCCCTTTCCCTTAACCAAGCTGAAGAATTAATGACCGGATGGTTAAACGGCCAGATTCC
>NZ_JASJFF010000548.1:0-1291 GCF_030065435.1 Microcystis sp. M53603_WE2 | reverse complement strand
GAAAATCGGCATGACGGATAGGAAGCCTGGTGTGATAAGCGCGCAGGGTGTTAGCACAGAATAAAGCGGCATCCATGCGCGATAAATGTTGTTCTAGACGCATTTTATCGGTAACAGAAGCAAATCTGGCCGCTGACTGGTAGGCGTCGGCAATTTTACCATCGGCACTCATGGCTAAAATAACGGTGGTGTGAGGACGATTCATGGCAAATGCTCGGGGATATCACCCGGTCCGATTGGTTAATAGGCTAGTATAGTCTGGAGTTTGATAGCAAGAATCAAACCAATTTCCGCCTATGCCTATCGGTCAATCCTCCTTTCGTCGTATTCTGCTCTCTCGCCTACTCCTAGTCAGTGTACCTGTACTACTAATGGGAGTTTATGTCACCTATCGTAAGGCGCGATCGGCTTTTTTGGAAACGGCCCGTCAAAATCTTACCGAAAGTGCCATCAGAAAGGCAGACAATATTGAGCAATCAATTCAACTTTTGCAGGCCAATCTTATCACTGCTGGCGAAAGTCTGGTTTTAAAACAGGGAAACTTAGCCGAAAAAGAAGCTTTTTTACAACAATTCACTGCGCCGCTTCTTAATCAGATTAACTGTGTGGAATTAATTGATATTAAGACCAAGAAACCTTTATTAAATCAAGCCTGTGAACCAGAAATAATCAAAGTTTTACTTCTAGAAAGATGGGCAGAAAAACGGACTAGCTTTGCTGGTAATATCGAAAATATTTTAGTTAGAAGTTTACCCCGAAAATTTCTAATTAAATCTCTCAATAATAATCGTCAATTAGAATTAGTTTTTGCCGTTCCCATCTACGATAATCAAGGACAATTACAATCCAGTCTGATTCTGCAAACTTCTCTACTTTACGGTGAGAAGGTTTTACCCGGTTCTTTGTCAGGTTATCCCGTGGTTATTTCTGAAAATGGCATTATTCTCGCTCATCCCTATTTTCATCGCATTGGTAAGCATATCAGTCAAGAAGCTGATGCTGAACGCTTAAATAGTATTATCAATAATGCTATCCGAGGAAAACAAAATTTCTTGCATTTATTTTCTTTCGAGAAAGATGGCAAAGAATTAGTCGCTGGTTATAGTTCCCTCCCCAGTCCAGTTACGGGAGAATCGTCCCAACAATGGGTAGTTTTAGCCATTAGTCCCCTCCCTCAAGCTCTCGCTCCTCTACAACAAATTTGGGAGGCAATTTTTTATCTGATTTCTGGTTTATTATTAGCTTATTTAGTAGCTATTGTACTGATTGCTAGGGATTTAGCTAGACCTTT
>NZ_JASJFF010001273.1:0-1720 GCF_030065435.1 Microcystis sp. M53603_WE2 | reverse complement strand
GGGGAAAATTCAGGTACTTTTTCCCTGAAAATTAGGTAGTTGACCACCTGAAAATCGATAAAACCCCACACCCCACACCCCACACCCCACACCCCACACCCTGCCACCACCGAAAAACTTTTTCAGCAAGCCCTATGTACGCTCGAAACTGACTTCAGGCACTTGAGCATAAAGGGGGGTTTTCTCCGCTTTTCGTTGCAGGTAAGTTTCCATCGTTAGCCCCGGAGGTAAATTCCACTGTACTAGATAGTTGGCTTTGTCTTTGCGCTCTCGCACAGTGGCTAAGTCCTGCCCAATCAAGCGCATTTCCTTGATTAGTTGCCAACCTAGCCCAGCGTTTTCTAGTACTTGTTCGAGGGAGGCGCGATCGATCGCTTTGATAATCAGGAATAACCGCCCCTCTGTTTCACCGATTAGGGCTTCGATTAACTCTCCCTGGGATTTTGATGCGACTGTGGCAATGCGCTCCAATATCTCGCTCACTTGTTCTTTGGTCCTTTCTTGTCGATCATCCTCTACTAGATATAGAGTCATAATTCATCTAAAATACATTTACAATACATTTGAGTTTACTGTCTTTGAGAAAAAAAAGCAATATTTTCAAGAGCCTGAAAACGAGGTGACACGGGAGTAGATGGTTCAAGACCGTTTCGCTCAAGTCGTGGCCAGAACCCTGGCCTTGAATGATATGCGTGACCCGATTTTTTCGATAACTGCCCTTATCCGGCTGAATTTTTTTCGGCCAAAGACTTGACAAACTCCAAAATTTCTGCTAACCTTGTAGTATAATGGGAATCCGTGTCGGCCTACGAACCCTCTTTGTAACTCTTTCTCAAGAATAAAAATTTTAACCCGAATTGCCGGTAGTAGCTAAACTAAGAGCAGTACCAAGGGAAACGGTGACTATGGAAGTTATTTGCACGCGTCCCCACTGTCCGAGACCGCGTAATCAATGCCTAGACCTAGACGATAGCAATCGCTTAACCTCGATCGAGCAGAAATATTGTACTACTTGCGGGATGCCATTAATTTTAGGGGGACGTTATTTGCCAGAACGTCTATTGGGACAAGGAGGATTTGGGGCGGCATTTTTAGCGCTAGATCGTTATAGTCCCAAAAAAGCTAAATGTGTACTCAAACAATTTCAACCCTCCGGTAATTTAAGTCCCCAAGCTTTAGAAAAAGCGAAAAATTTATTTTTTCAAGAAGCGCACGTTTTAGAAGATTTAGGACGAGAACATCCCCAAATCCCCGATCTCTATGCTTTTTTCCCTTTAACAGTCAAGAATCAATTAACGGGAAAAGAAGAGCAATTTTTCTATCTGGCCCAGGAATATATCGACGGTAAAAACTTAGAAGAAATTCTCCAACAGCAACAAAAACCCTTTCAAGAAAGTGAAGTCAAAAACATTCTCAAAGAATTACTTCTTATCCTCAAATTTATTCATGAAAATGGTTCCATTCACCGGGATATAAAACCATCTAACATCATGCGCTCCCAAAATGGCCGCCTCTATTTACTCGATTTTGGGGCAGTAAAACAGGCTACCAATAATCCCAATAATACACAGGAGAAATCCACAACAATTTACTCAGCTGGATTTGCCCCTCCCGAACAACAATTAGGCAATCAGGTATCGGCAGCCACAGATTTATATGCCCTAGCAGCTACCTGTGTTATACTCTTAACTAATCGCGATCCTGATGATCTATACGATCC
>NZ_JASJFF010000199.1:0-4757 GCF_030065435.1 Microcystis sp. M53603_WE2 | reverse complement strand
GCAGTAATTGCTAGAATCCTCTAGGGGTAAGGGTTTATCGCTATCCCCGTAGCCGCGCAGATCCGTGGCGATCACCGTAAAATTAGCCGCTAATCGGGGGGCGATTTTATGCCACATTTGATGGGTTTGGGGATAACCATGCAGCAAAAGCAGCGGAAAACCGCGCCCACCTTTGATACCATTGATAGTAATGCCATTAACTTCTAGTTGAAATTTCCGAAAATTTGTCAGCATTTTTGCCTCCTGTCACCTTGGGGAAAGATAATTGCATCATCTGGCAAAAGTGACCCAATCAGTAAAGTTTTTTCACTATAGCCGCTCAAGCCGCTGCTTTTCTGGTAGATTAAAACCATTGGGTTGCTCAAAAATCAACGAGTTAAGCAGTAATTTGATTATGATCTCGATTATCTATTCCGATGAATTTCTCGATCACGATACAGGTATTTACCATCCCGAACAAGCGGCGCGTTTAACGGCAATTGTCGAGGCTTTAAAACAAACAGAATGGCAGTCAAAATTAACATGGCATTTACCGACACCGATCGAAATTCGTGACGAAGTAATCCCTTTGATTAAACAAGTTCATAATCAAGATTATGTTGATAGATTGCGGCGAATTTGTCAACAGGGCGGAGGAAGATTGGATGCTGATACTCCCGTTTCTGCGCGTAGTTACGATGTGGCGTTACTAGCGGTTAGTGGCTGGTTAGATGGAGTTGATCGAGTCTTATCTACTGGCGATCCTGCCTTTATTTTAGCCCGTCCCCCCGGACATCATGCCACTTCTAATTATGGCATGGGTTTCTGTCTGTTTTCTAATGCTGCTATTGCCGCTTATTATGCTTTGGAAAACAAAAGAGTGCAAAAAGTAGCGATTCTCGATTGGGACGTACATCACGGCAATGGCACCCAGGATATAGTCGAAAATCATCCCCAGATTGCCTATTGTTCCCTTCATCAATTCCCCTTTTATCCCGGCACGGGAGAAGCGAGAGAAAAAGGGGAGTTTAATAATGTTTTAAATATTCCCTTATCGGCGGGAAGTACGATTAAAGATTATCAAGAACATTTTGAGGGGCAAGTCATACCTTTTCTGAAAAATTTTCAACCGGATTTAGTGATTGTTAGTGCTGGATATGATGCCAATCAAGCGGATCCTCTGGCGGGAATTTGTTTACACCCACAAGATTATGGAATTTTAACCAAATACCTCTTAACTCTCAATAAACCGCTGCTTTTCGGCTTAGAAGGTGGTTATGATTTAGAAACTTTAGCGGCTTCCGTCGTCGCCACCTTAGAAGCTTTGCTCTGATCCTATTCCGGGTAATCGTTACATTTCTTTAAAAAGATTGGTAACAAAGCGATCTAATGCGGTAAGGTAAACGATCGATAGAAAAAAACCCTTGACCTAGTTGCCTTTTAAGATTATGAACTCCCTTGCGCCACACCTAAAAGCCAAAGCCCTCAAGCCCAATAGTCGTCGTCCTGCCAAAGAATTGTGTAGCGAGTGCGGACTTTGTGACACTTATTATATTCACTATGTTAAAGAAGCTTGTGCTTTTCTCAATCAACAAATCGCTGATTTAGAAGCAGCAGCACACGGCAAAAGTCGCGACTTAAATCAGGAAAATGATCTCTATTTTGGTGTTCATCAAGAGATGATGGCTGCCAAGAAAAAACAAGCTATCCCCGGGGCGCAATGGACAGGAATCGTCAGTACAATTGCCTGTGAAATGCTCGATCGTGGTTTAGTAGAAGGGGTGGTTTGTGTGCAGAATACCGCCGAGGATCGCTTTCAACCGCAGCCGATTCTCGCTCGTACCACGGAAGAAATTCTCGCCGCTAAAGTCAATAAACCGACTCTTTCTCCCAATTTATCAGTCCTAGAAGAAATTGAAAAATCGGGCATGAAACGGTTATTAGTTATCGGAGTTGGTTGTCAAATTCAAGCCCTAAGAGCAGTAGAAAAAAAATTAGGCTTGGAAAAGTTATATGTCTTAGGAACTCCCTGCGTCGATAATGTCACCCGCTCAGGACTGCAAAAGTTTCTAGAAACTACCAGTCGTTCCCCAGAAACTGTGGTTCACTACGAATTTATGCAGGATTTTAGGGTACACTTTAAACACGAAGATGGCTCGATGGAAATGGTTCCTTTTTTTGGCTTAAAAACTAATAAATTAAAGGATGTTTTTGCCCCTTCCTGTATGACTTGTTTTGATTATGTTAACTCCCTTGCTGATTTAGTTGTGGGCTATATGGGCGCACCTTTTGGCTGGCAATGGATTATGGTTCGTAATGATACGGGCAAGGAAATGTTAGAGTTAGTTAAAGATCAATTAGACACCCAAGATGTTATGTCTAGTGGTGATAGAAAACAGGCGGTACAAAATAGCATTCCTGCCTATGATAAAGGTGTAACCTTGCCGATGTGGGCGGCAAAAATGATGGGAGTAGTAATTGAAAAAATCGGGCCTAAAGGGTTAGAATATGCTCGCTTTTCTATCGATTCTCACTTTACCCGTAATTACCTTTATGTTAAACGTAATTATCCTGAAAAATTAGCGGCTCATGTTCCTGAATATGCTAAAAAGATTGTGGAACAGTATAAATTGCCCGATTAATTAGGGTATGCTGAAAAAGTAGGGGCGCAACATTCGGATAGGAAATCTACGGTTTCAGCCATAGGTTATCCCCCGAATGTTCACCCCTTCTTCGACAATCTCTTATCAGTTATCAGTTATCAGTTATCAGTTATCAGTTATCAGCTATCAGTTATCAGTGATTAATTCAATCATAGTCGATGATAGGTGATGCGTTACGACTAAATCTGGATGTTGTCAAATTTTCTCTTGACAAAGGCGACTTGACATGATACTATATTCATAATGGAAAATCCTTGCGCCTACAGACCCTATTTTCAAGTCTCAATAATCGCCAATAAAAGCTTAGATAGCGATAATTTTTTTAAGGATTGAGAACCATGAACCATCAAAGAGAGTTTTATGTTGTCATTGAACGAGATGAGGATGGATATTATGTTGGGGAAGTTCCTCAACTTCGGGGTTGTTACAGTCAAGGGGAAACGATTGATGAATTGATGAAGAATATCAGGGAAGTGATTGAACTTTGCTTGGAAGATGACAATCCTGAAGATGTGTCGAAGTTTGTTGGAATTGAAAAGGTGTCTATCTGATGCCAAAATTACCGATATTAACCGGTGATGAAGTTATCAAAGCTTTAACGAGAATAGGGTTTCAATCTATCCGACAAAAAGGAAGTCATCTGCGCTTAAAACATGAAGATGGAAGAGTTGTCACCGTACCGGTTCATCGGGGGAAAACTGTCGGGAAAGGATTACTCCTAAAAATTTTACGCGATGCTGAACTGACACAAGAAGAATTTATTCGTCTGCTGTAATTCCCATCTTGATTTAAGCTTCATGTCCCCGTTTTTCTGGATGTTGTCAAATTTTCTCTTGACAAAGGCGACTTGACATGATGCTATATATATAATGGAAAATCCGTGCGCTTGCAAACCCTAGTTTTCAAGAATTTTCAAGGTCTAGTTTATTCGCCATAATGAGTTTTAGCACGATGAATATAGATTAACTTCTGTTCATCATCAGTCTAAACTTTGATTGGAATGATTGAATGAATACTATGATTGTGTTGTATGCTGACTTCATAAACCATTAATCAATGTCTCCCAAGACTTCCTCGAAAGAATAGGTTTCATTTTCATTAATTTGCTGTAGAGATAGTTGTAAGCTTTCTCTTAAATCGGGAATAGAGAGTAATTCGATAGTTTCTTGTAAACTTTCATAGTTTTTTTGGGAAATCAAAATTACAGAGTCCTCCTGATTCTCAATGGCATAAATTTTGTTATCTTCCGTAACCGATTTAACGAGACTTGGTAAATCGGTTTGAGCATCGGCGATTTTAATTTTTTTGATCATAATTAATCCTTTTTTTGATGATGAAATAATAAAAATTATTGTAGGGATTTAACAATCTCTCCTAATCACAGTCCAGACAGCATCCTCCTATAATTATCCATCATTGTAGTCATCAGTGATTAATTCAATCATAGTCGATGATTAGGTGGTGCGTTACTGGACTAGGTAATAGGTGTAGGGGTAATTCATGAATTACCCTTACAATAACGTTTTTCTGGATGTTGTTAAATTTTCTCTTGACAAAGGCGACTTGACATGATACTATATTCATAATGGAAAATCTGTGCGCCTACAGACCCTCTTTTCCAAAGCATTCAAACTCTATCTTAATTCTACTTGCCAGAGTTGGGACAACATAGTTTTATATTCTCCATAATCGTTTGAGTATGGGGATGATTTTCCCCTAATCTTTCCCTGAAAATATTAATCGTTTCTAGATAGAGAGGTTCCGCTTCTGTGTACCTAACTTGGGAGTAGTACAAGTGTGCTAAATTGTTGAGGGAAGTTGCCACATGGGGATGATTGTCTCCTAGTAGTTGTTGTCTCAATTCTAATGTAACTCTATATTTTGAAATAAAATGAAAAATCCTTCTTGCGTAAAATGCTTATCGTGGGTAAGAATTTCATTTATATTCATTTGGCGCATTGTTTGCATGGATATACAATCTGTTAAGCTGTAATCTTTATCTGGACGATTTTGATATAAATCTAATCCTGATTGGAACGTCTGATGAGTTTGAGGTATAACTAAGATTTGGGGATTATTTTGTAAGCCTCTAATAACTTGTAAGGTTTTTCGTCT
>NZ_JASJFF010001232.1:0-6766 GCF_030065435.1 Microcystis sp. M53603_WE2 | reverse complement strand
CTGCTGGGCAAACAAATTAGCCTGTAATTCAGAGCCGGCAATCGTTTTGACGATTTAGATAAAATTTTCAATGTGACAGTTGAGGGTGCGGAATGTGGGTTATACGCGCCTTGGCTGTATCAAGTGATTGTCGAAGCCGGCTGGCATCCGTTTTTACGCATTAACCAGCAAGGACTGGTCAAAATTTTTCCTCACGGTCAATGGCAGCCCTTAGATGCCCTAGTTTCAGCCCCTGGACAATCTTGGTCGGGTCAGGTGGTTTGCTTTAAAACGCGACCTCAAATCCGACGGCTGGCAATGGCAAAACACTCGCCTGCTTGACCCAGAGCGTGCCGAAGGCCTTTGGTTAGCTATGGCTGTAGCTACTCTCTGGATGGTTATGCTGGGTGGAGAAGCGGAAAATCTATCTCCTGAACCCAATTTGTCGCCACTTCCCCCCCAACATACTGTCTTTAGTAAAACTCTCCACCTCAAACCTCTACGTCAGCTTTCTTGTTTTCTTCTGGGTTCTATTACCAGGCGTTGCTGATTTACTAAAAGGTTTGTCGATTCACCTTCATCGTTGGAGTTCTTTCCCTTCCACCCCCGTTGATGCTTTTTACTACTCCCCTTCCTCTTAGTTGTAAAATACCTACACCTGTCAGCTAAAAGGGGCGGGGTTTTAAACCCAAATTTTCGATAATTCGGCATTAACTAAAGACTTGATCGGGATTAATTTGACGGCACAAGCTTTTAATTCCGGCTGCAGGGAAATCGGACAAGCGGCCGGATGGGTGAGACTATTGGCCTCAGAATTTTCTGCCCATAGGGCCCCCCAGTGCATCGGCACAAAGACACAATTAGGAGCAATTGCTTTGGTAATTAAAGCGGGAAAACGGGCAGAACCGCGACGAGAACGCACCTCCACCCATTCCCCAGCTTCTATGCCCAATTTTGCTGCATCTTGGGGATGAATTTCCAGAAAAGGTGCGGGGTGCATTTTGACAATTTTCTCGATGCGGCCGGTGCGGGTTTGGGTGTGCCAGTGACCGTACAAACGCCCCACGGTCAACACTAGGGGATAATCATCGTCCGGGGGTTCCGCTAGACCTTTACTGTGGTAAGCTGCGAAAACAGCACGTCCATCGGCAGTATTAAATTTACCATCGGTATAAAGGCGTTTTGCGGCTGTTTTTTGGCTTTTATCGTCATCTTTAACTAAATTACCTAGTAATTCCCCGGAATTAGCGGTTTTAGGGGCGGAAATTTCATCGATGGAATCGGGCCACGGTCGGGGAGTCTCGGCCAGGCGATCATAATTAATCCCTGTCATATCACAAGGACGTTTATATGTCAAGCCGGCAAACTCGGAATATACCTCGGCCGAATCCTGAAAATTAAATTGTGCCTCAAAACCCAAACGGCGACCGACTTCGGCAAAAATTTGCCAGTCGGCCCGAGCTTGTCCCACGGGAGGGCGAAAAGCCTTATTTAACGTCACCACGCGCTCAGAATTGGTCATTGTTCCCGTTTTTTCGCCCCATTGGGCCGCTGGCAGTAATAAATGGGCATAGGCGCTGGTTTCCGTGGGATAGTAGGCATCCTGATGGATAGTAAAAGGTGATTTTAACAGGGCCGCCTTGGTACGTTCTAGATCAGGCATACTAACGGCCGGATTAGTGGCGGCAATCCAGAGAAGTTTGACATCTCCCGTCTCCAAACCAGTAATCATACTCCAAGCATCGCGACCGGGGACGGGAGAAATCCGACCGGCGGGTAAACCCCAAGCTTGTTCCACTTCGGCCCGGTGTTGGGGATTTTTGACGGAACGATAACCGGGGAGAAGATGGCAGAGGCCGCCGGCTTCCCGTCCCCCCATGGCGTTGGGTTGTCCGGTTAGGGAAAAAGGACCGGCCCCCGGCCTACCGATATTAGCCGTCATTAGGTGTAAATTGATTAAAGTGCGGGCTTTGGCCGTGCCTTCCCTAGATTGATTGATACCCATCGACCAGAGGGAAAGCACTCTTTTCGATTCGGCCCAGTAGCGGGCAGCCTTTTCTAAATCCTCGATGGGGATGCCGCATTTAGGGGCGACTATTTCGGGGGGATAATGGCCGATAATTTCGGCGTATTTGCCGAAATCCCGGGTACATTTATCGATAAAATAGGTATCGATCGCACCCCAATTCATTAACAGGTGAGCAATACCGTTAAATAGGTCAATATCGGTCCCCGGGTTAATGGCTAGGTGGAGATTAGCGGCCTCGGCGGTTTTTGTCCTGCGGGGATCAACGACGATTAATTTCGCTTCTTTGTTACCTTTGAGATACTTGTGCAGACGGTTAAAGATGATGGGGTGACATTCGGCCGTATTTGTCCCCACCAGAAAGGCACAATCGGTTAATTCTAGGTCATCGTAACAGCAGGGGGGACCGTCGGAGCCGAAACTGTTCAGGTAAGCGGCCACGGCCGAAGACATACAGAGACGGGAATTAGCATCAAAGTTATTGACTCCCAGACAGCCCTTGACCAGTTTTTGGGCGATGTAGTAATCTTCGGTGTGAAATTGTCCCGAACCGTATAGACAGATACTTTCCTTTTCCCCCTGAGCGATTAGAGTTTGGATACGGTTAACGATGCGATCGAGGGCTTCTTCCCAGGTACAAGGACGGAATTGCTCTTGGAGAGAATCGCGAATCATCGGGGTTTTGAGGCGATTTTTATCGATTGATTCCGCTACGGTAGCCCCTTTAACACAGACCATACCTTGACTGGAGGGGTGGGACTTGTCCCCGAAGACTTTCCATGCTTGTCCGGCCGACGCGGGGGGGGTGACTGTCAAACCACAACCTACTCCACAGTAAGGACATTGGGTTTTTGTAGATTCAGTCATAAGCAGTTGGTCTGATTAGTGGCGCTGTCTTTGGGCATACTTAAGATAGTCGGCAGATTTTCTCGGCAAAATTGTAGTTATTAATACAATTTATTAGAAGCCTTAGCTAAATTGCCATTCTTGTGATGCAAATCGCGCATTACAACTGGCTAGATAAAATTTGCTGATGGGTGTGGGGTGTGGGGTGTGGGGTGTGGGGTGTGGGGTTTTATACTGTTGCCTGATCTCAACAAGCAATTTCAATAGTTAACAGCTTAAAAAGCATACACTTGTTCTCGTGTTGAAAAAGAATCGGCATAGGATAATAGTAGTCTCTAGGGTGCGGAAAAAGTTTTCAGCCAGTCATGACCTACGAACCTCTACATCATAAGTATCGTCCCCAAACCTTTGCCGATTTGGTGGGACAATCAGCGATCGCCACGACCCTGAGTAATGCCTTAATCAGTGAGCGAATCGCTCCTGCATACCTATTTACTGGACCCAGAGGCACGGGGAAAACCTCCTCGGCGCGAATTTTAGCCAAATCCCTCAACTGTCTGTCTAGTGACCATCCGACACCGATTCCCTGCGGTAAGTGTTCCGTCTGTCAAGCGATCGCCAATGGTTCGGCCCTAGACGTGATCGAAATTGATGCCGCTAGTAATACCGGTGTGGATAACATTCGGGAAATTATCGAGCGATCGCAATTTGCCCCCGTCCAATGTCGTTATAAAGTCTATGTCATCGATGAATGCCTGACTGGGGATAGCCTTGTTTTCACCGAAACGGGATTAATCCCCATTAATCATCCTGAGATTCTCGGAAAACGAGTTCTCAGTTACAACGAGAGCAGCGGAGAGTGGGAATATAAAAAAGTCCTGCGATGGCTAAACCGAGGCGGAAAAGCAACTTTAACCATTCAAACCAGAAATCGGACGATTAATTGCACTGGTAATCATTTGATTAGAACAGAAAAAGCATGGATACAAGCAAAAAATCTCAAAATCGGCGATCATATCCTATCCCCTGTGAATGTGGCTGCGGTGCAATACAGGCCTAGTATCATAAAATCCCCTCAATGGCTGACAAATTTCGAGGAAGTGATAGGGATTCAAGAAGGTGACACAGAAAGCGTCTATGACCTAGAAGTGGAGGACAATCATAATTTTGTTGCCAATGGGTTATTAGTTCATAACTGCCATATGCTCAGTACGGCGGCCTTTAATGCCTTGCTGAAAACTCTGGAAGAACCGCCGGATCGAGTGATTTTTGTGCTTGCTACCACCGATCCTCAGCGTGTCTTGCCTACCATCATCTCCCGTTGTCAACGCTTTGATTATCGCCGTATTGCTCTCGATGCCATGGTGGCACACCTGCAAAAAATCGCCCAAATAGAAGCGATCGATATTAACCTAGAAGCATTAACCCTTGTGGCTCAGATCGCTAACGGTGGTTTACGCGATGCCGAAAGTCTCCTCGATCAATTAAGTTTACTCGCAGGAACGATTACGGCCGAGCGAGTCTGGGATTTGGTCGGTGCAGTCCCCGAAAGAGACCTCTTAACCCTACTTAAAGTCATTCATGGCAATATTCCCGATCAAGTTATCGAACAATGTCGCCATCTGATGAATCGCGGTAAGGAACCTTTAATCGTCTTGCAAAATCTAGCGGGATTCTATTTAAACCTACTTTTAGCCAAAACCGCCCCTAATCGTCCAGAAATGGTCGCTGTCACTGCTCCCACTTGGCAGGAATTGTGTACGGAAGCGCGTACTTGGTCTTTAGAGGAAATTCTCCGCGGTCAACAACTTCTTAAAGACAGCGAAACGCAACTAAAAAACACCACTCAACCCCGTCTCTGGTTAGAAGTCACTCTCTTAGGACTGTTACCGCAAGCACAGGTGATTCCTCTAGTTGCCACGGCAGCGCCTTCCCGTCCCCAAACCAGCACCGAAAGGCCCCCGGAAGTGATCACAGCACCGGCACCGGTTAATCAACCGATCAAACCGGCGGTTATCACCCCGACAACTAGCGTCGCAGTGCCGAAAACTGAGGTTAAAACTGTTGCCAGTGATGACAATCATGAACAAATTTGGCAGCGGGTTTTAGAAGTAATGGAACCCCCCACTACTCGCACTCTCTTGCGTCAGCACGGCAGTCTTTTTAATATGGAAGAATCGAGCGCTTATTTAAGTATATCTTCGGAACAATTATTAAAAATGGCCCGGCTACGCTTGACTAATATTGAGTCAGCTTTCGAGGCTGTTTTTCAGCGCCGGATTAAAGTTCATTTACAGGTAGGTTCCGCCACTGCTGCCATGGCTGCGGAAGTTTCCCCATCCCCAGCGGCCAGGATACAACCACCACCAGAAACCGCACCAACCCCACCAATAACTCCCGAAAATAAAGTTATGACCGCGGTGGATATTCCCCCAGTCAAAGAAGCAATTATCGAGAAAAAAGAAGCAAAGATCACAGCATCGGGAAACCCAAAAACTCTTAGCACAGAACTGCCCCAAAAAATCTTAAATTTTGATTCATCTTTAGAGACATTAGATCAAGATGTAGATGTTAGTGAAATTTTGGCGGCCGCTCAAAAGTTAGCGAAATCTTTTGATGGTGAAGTGGTCAATATGGGTTATTCACTGCCAGAAAATTCGGACGCAGAAACTAAAGTTAATAAGTCTCTGGAAAATATGACTATCGTGCGCGGGAGACCTGATGTTAACGAAATTTTAGAGAATTTGGAGGAGGACGAAGACCTGCCTTTTTAAAGCTATCCCAACGGCTTGTGCTAAACTAATAGGATATGCCACGTCTCAGGATTGGCTATTCTTGCTCAAATTCTAGCTACTAGACCTATGACACCCGAAACTAAGGCCAGAATCGATCAATTAGTCCAGAATAATAAAGTTCTTGTGTTCATGAAGGGCAATAAATTAATGCCTCAGTGTGGTTTCTCGAATAACGTCATACAAATTCTCAATATTCTGGGGGTTTCCTACGAAACTGTCGATATTCTCCAAGATCAGGAGTTAAGACAAGGAGTTAAGGAGTATTCCAATTGGCCGACTATTCCCCAAGTCTATATCAACGGTCAGTTTATTGGTGGTTCCGACATTATGATCGAACTCTATCAAAATGGGGAACTACAACAAATAGTCGAGGTAGCCTTAGCTTCCTAAAAATTTTCTAGGTTAGGTTAGCTATCCTAACCTAGTTTAAAGTTGCCCAACTAGCAATCTTGGCAGAGGTGATGATTGTGACAATTCGAGAAACTGCAATTTCTAAGCTAGATCAACTCCCTGAAGTCCTTGTTCAGGAAGTAAGCGACTTTATTGATCTTCTCGATCATAAATATCGAGTCAAAACCTTTGACACTCAGCCTGATGGAAAACTGATAGAAAGATGGTTACAATGGTTTGAAGCCGTAGATGGCTTAACTGTCAATTCACCGGAACCAATAAACGACTACCAGCAACTGCTGCTCGAAAAATATCGGCAACAAGGACTAGAGCTATGATCCTGTGTGATGCAGGAGTGCTGCTTTGTTTGGTTGATCGCACCCAACCCCAACATAAAGCCTACAGAAATACAGTAATGCGTTTAGCAAAGCCTCTCGTCACAACTTGGTCATGCCTGACCGAAGCCATGTACCTGGCGCTGCATCGGGGGGGTTGGCAAATGCAAAAACAACTGGGACAACTTCTTTTAGATAAACTGCTGGTGGTTTACAATATTCAGGAAAGTGATTTCAGTCGCTTGTTGGGGTTGATGGAGCAATACCGCGATCGACCGATGGACTTGGCAGATGCAACCCTAGTTTTAGTAGCTGAAAAGACTGGGTATCGGCAAATTCTCACCCTCGATGCGGATTTCCTGTTTTATCGGATTCAAAACCAAGGCAGCTTTGAT
>NZ_JASJFF010001011.1:0-12050 GCF_030065435.1 Microcystis sp. M53603_WE2 | reverse complement strand
GGTCGAGGGAATCAACAATAAACTTAAACTAATAAAACGGAGAGCCTATGGCTTGAGAAACTTTCGGAATTTTTGGGTTAGAAGTATGTTGTCTTGGCATCTTGTCTGTTGATTTAGCATAAAGGGTAACGAAGAGCCTAAATCCTTATCTGGGAAGAGGCTTAATTGATTAGTTCGCTCTAGATAAAAAACAATTGACAAAAATCGCTAAATGCCTTTCTATATAAGGGTTCCATCCCTTATAACCCTCGTCCATTGCATAACACAAACTGAAGAGCCAAATAGGTTAGGCTTACCCTAAGATTAAGCGTAACCGTTATCTCTTGACATTGCAGGATTTTTCAACTACATTGGTGGGGAACATTTTGTATATAGATACACATGATTAAGCATCTCATCTATATTGTTATGGATAGCTGCCGTCATGACAGCTACTCTGCGGCATCAACTCCCAATATGGATCGGCTGGGCAAGGCTGAACGCCGCTATAGCTACGCTTCCTGGACATCCCCTTCCCACTATGCTATGTTGATGGGCATGGTTCCTCACAAAAGTCCTCGGGGTGTGTTTGCCTCGGAAGTTTATAAACAGGAATTTGCTAAATGGGTAGATCGCTTAGGAATCCCAGACTTATCCTTTAAAACCTTTATTCCCCAACTCTCCTTACCGAAAGTCTTAAAAAACCAAGGTTATAAAACTATTGGCCGAGTTTCTCTACCTGTTCTCAACCAATTTACAAGTATTAATAAGTACTTTGATGACTATCGACTAATGCCCACTCACAATGAATTTGCCAAAATGGTTGAGGAAGTAGAGTTTCCCGACGAACAGCCTCGGTTTTACTTTTTTAACTTAGGAGAAACCCACTATCCTTATATGCTGGAAGAGGATGAACTGCCCCATATATCTGGAGTGCATGGAGTTTTTAAGAGAATGGACGATCTGCTGCAAACTGAACCCGAGACAGAAAAAAAAGCAGCAAAGTCATTTTTCAATTCAGCAGAAATGGAGCAGCTACACAAACAGCAAATTCGCTGCGTCGAATATGTCGATGGTTTGCTAGGTGAGCTATTTAGTAAATGTCCTTCTAACACTCACATTATTGTCACCGCAGATCATGGAGAATTGTTTGGAGAAGACGGTTATTTCGGGCATGGTCCCGTGATGCACGAAAAATGCTTTGAAGTTCCCTTCTTAGAAGGATTATGTCCCAAAATTTAAAATAAAACCAAGACAAGGAATTGTTATATGCCAGTCATTACTTCTTATGAACCATTTTCCCTGCAACCCGAATACCTAGAAGCAAACCGAGAATTTCTACACAGTTTGCCCTTAGAAAATGTCAGCCAGGTTCTCGATCTTGCTTGCGGTACAGGAACTCTCAGTGAATTGCTCCTAGAAATCAAACCAGAGGTAGGGATTGTTGGCATAGATATTTCCACAGAATCTCTCGAGATTGCGCGGGAATTATTTAAAGAAAAAAAGATGCTCGTTCAAGACCATGACGCACTTAATTCAGCTTTAAAATCCGGGCAAAGTGCTGTGCTGCTAAAAGTCGGTAGCGCTGATGATTTTGACTTAGAACCGGCAAGCATGGATCTCGTCCTGATGGGCAATGCCATCCATTTACTTCCCGACAAAGAGAAATTAATCCAAAGGATCAGTCGAGTCTTGCGTCCTGGCGGAATTTTTGCCTTTAATTCTTGCTTTTTTATCGGCACCTATCCCGAGGGAACAGAATCGGTCTATACTGAATGGATGAAAGAAGCCTTAGCTATTGTCTCCGAGAAATTACTCCAATTGCAGCAAGCTGGTCAAGAAGGCATCCGCAGAAAGCGAGGCAAGGGGAATCGAGCTTTCGGCAATGAATGGTTCTCTCCACTTCAATGGCGGGATTTGCTCAATAGTCACCATTTAGAGATTATTCAGGATAAGCAGCGTACTGTTATGCTGACACAGCAAAGTTTGGAAACCATTGGTGCCTATGCAGGGTTTGCTGAAGTCGCCCTAAGTGGCTATCCGGTAGAGATAGCTAGTGAAGCTTTGCAAGAAGCGGCGGGAGTTACTTTAAACAATCTACAAATCAAAGAAATTCCCCGACTTTGGTTGGAGATAGTAGCCGTGAAAAACTGAACTTTCTAGAGGTGATTTTTGACTATTAATAACCTTAGATATTTATGAAAATTGGTTTATGCTTAAAACACCTTGCAACGCAATCGCTGGCTTTTTAGGAAGTGGCAAAACTACACTTTTAAGAAATTCCCTGGAAAAAGTCTTTCAAGAGAAGCGCGTGGCGATTATCATGAATGAAATTGGCGACTTGGGAATTGATGGTAAAGTAGTATCAGGATTTGAAAATATAGATAAAGTAGTAGAATTGAACAGTGGTTGCGTCTGCTGTAGTGTTGACATCTTCTCTTTACACAACGCCTTTCGGGAAATTCAAGAACAAATAAAGCCCGATTTAATAGTCATAGAAACCACTGGACTGGCAAATCCCTTTCCCCTGATCCAGCGCCTCCACTATCTCGATGTCGTCCTCGATTCAGTAATCACCTTAGTAGATGCTTCAGAGTTTTTGCGGTTGGCAGCCGAAGAAGAAGTGCTCAACGAGCAGGTAAGGGCGGCAGATTTTCTGATCTTGAATAAGACAGATTTAGTGACAGAACTAGAAATTGAGCGAGTCGAAAGCCATCTCCGTCAATTGAATCAAAGAGCCCCCTTATTTAAAACTACTCACAGCAATATCGATCCCAAATTATTGTTCGCCCTAGGAGCTAATCTTTACAGAAGGCAATCAAAGCTACTGGAAACTCAAGTAACCAAATCTGCTCAGGGTTTCCGCGACAGCCATCAAGATTTTTCCTCTTTTTCTTATCAGACAGAACGATTGGTGAACTTGGATAAATTCAAGCAATTTCTCGGAGAACTTTCCCCAAAAGTTTACCGTGCCAAAGGAATTCTCAATTTAGATGATAGAGCAACATCCTGTCTGTTTAATTTTATTTGCGGTCGTTTTGATTTTCAGGTTGTGGCCCCCGATATCTGCGGAAAAATGCCAACGCAAGCGGTTTTTATCGGTCGCAACCTAGAACAAGAGCAAACAGCTATCATCCAGCAATTACAGGCTTGTCAAGATGGTTAAATTAATCAAAATTAGAGGTTATGATGGATAAATTCAACTGCTTTTCTCTGAGTCCCATTGAGCTAGAACACCCTGGTTTAGCCATCGCCAGCATTCGGGCTGGGGGAATCGGGATACTCGATCGAGAATTTTGTCAACCAGAAAATCTAGAGCGAGCAATTAGTAATCTAGAGCAGGTTTTAGCTTTAAAAAATGCTCCTGGAGCAGCCGGACTGAGACTGAACTTAACACAGATCGAGCAGAGCGGCCAACTTTTGGCTAGACTGGAACTAGAATCTCACTGGTTGATTCTCAGTGGCTGGCAAGAGGCAACTGCTGAAACGCTCAGAGAGAAATTACAGCTTCTTTCTGGGGAAAATCGCCTAATTTTGCTGGAAATAACCGATGCCAATCAACTGGCTCTCTTAGCTTCTCTGTTTCCTTTCTTAGCTGGATTGGTAGCCAAAGGACAGGAAAGTGGCGGTTGGGTAGGAGAAGATCCCGCTTTTATTCTCACTCAGAAATTATTGAAAACCTCCTCCCTACCCATCTATGTACAAGGAGGAATCGGTATTCATACCGCGGCAGCCTGTCGGGCTGCCGGTGCAGCAGGCGTTGTCTTAGACGATCAATTATGGCTGATGCCCGAATCTCCTCTGCCTGGAGAATGGCAGGAATACTTACGTTACTTAAACGGGCAAGAAGCGATCGCCATCGGTGAGAGGTTGGGGCGGGCTTGTCGTGTCTTGTCTCGTCCCGGTTTTGCTGCCGTTGCCAAGTTGCAAGAAATGGCAGCACAGATAGAGATTCAAGAAGAAACCTCAGTTTCTGGCCAGATCTGGCGGCAACGAGCCACCTCCCTAATTGGCTGGGAAAATCCTGCTACTCAAGCTTGGCCAATGGGACAAGCAAGCGGGTTAGCGGCAGATTTTCGCAAGCGTTACCAGACCACGGGTAAATTTTTGCAAGCCCTGCTCAAGGGCAGTCAGGAACAGGTGCAGACAGCCCAGGAGCTAAAACCTCTACAAGCGGAAACTCCCTTGGCAGTTTCCCACGGCACCAAATATCCTATTGTCCAGGGGCCAATGACTAGAGTCAGCGATACGGCAGAATTTGCCCATGCAGTTGCTCGCTCAGGCGGACTGCCCCTCTTAGCTTTGGCTCTGATGCGGGGAAAACAGGTCGGGGAACTGTTGCAGAAAACCCAAGCCCTTCTAGGAGAGCTACCTTGGGGTATTGGCATCCTTGGCTTTGTTCCACAGGCAATTAGGGAAGAACAACTGCAAGAAGTCCAGAAAATTAAGCCGCCTTTTGCCTTGATTGCCGGGGGCAGGCCAGATCAGGCAGCGAGGTTGGAAGCCCAAGGAATTGCCACCTACCTCCATGTTCCCGTGCCAGCACTCCTGAAAATGTTCCTCGAACAGGGGGCGCGGCGGTTTATTTTTGAAGGGCGAGAATGCGGAGGACACGTGGGGCCACTGAGCAGTTTTGTCCTCTGGGAAAGCATGATCGCTACCCTGTTAGAGAAAGTACCAGCTGGAGCAGAGCAGCAAATTCACGCCATCTTCGCCGGTGGGATTCATGACGCTCTCTCGGCCGCTATGATCAGTGCCATGGCCACTCCTTTGGCAGTAAGGGGCATGAAAATTGGCGTGTTAATGGGCAGTGCCTACCTCTTTACGGAGGAAGCAGTGGCTTGTGGAGCAATCCTGCCAGAGTTTCAAGCCCAAGCCCTCAGTTGCCAATCGACCATCAACTTAGAAACCGGACCGGGCCATGCCAGCCGTTGCGCTGTCACCCCATTTGCCCGCGAATTCTACGACACCCGCCGGCAAATGGCAGCCCGGGGCAGTTCTGCCGAAGAAATTAAGAACGTTTTGGAAGACCTGACTCTAGGACGGTTACGCATAGCTACCAAAGGTTTGCGGCGCGATGAGACAGGGCAAATAGTCTCAGTCAACCAAGAGCAACAGGTTAGCGAAGGGATGTACATGATCGGTCAGGTGGCAACCATGCGCCATCAAGTGATCAGTGTCAGCAGCTTGCATCAAGAAGTAGCTGAAGGCAGCGGCCAACTCTTGACTTCTCTTTCTCCAGCAGGTGAAAAGAAAGTACCCACTCCAACCCCACCCTCAGATATTGCTATCGTTGGCATGGCGACCCTCGTTCCTAAAGCAGACGCACCGGAGACTTTTTGGAAAAACATCCTCTCCCGGGTAAAAGCTATTGGCGAAATTCCCGCTCACCGTTGGGACTGGCGTTTGTACTACGATGCTGACCCACAAACACGAGATAAGGTCTATTCCAAATGGGGTGGTTTCATCGATGAGGTTCCCTTCGATCCTCTGCGCTTTGGGATTCCTCCCGTATCTCTCAAGTCCATCGAACCACTACAGCTATTGACTTTGGAGGCTGTGCGAAGAGCCTTAGAAGATGCGGGTTACGGGGGAGGAGATTTCGATCGAGAACGTACCTCAGTCATCTTGGGTGCGGGCGGAGGGATAGGAGATCTGGGCGGGCAGTATGCAGCGCGAGCAGAAGTGCCGAGGGTGGTTGAAAATCCCTCCCCACAGATCTGGGATCGTCTACCAGAATGGACGGAAGAAACTTTTCCAGGTTTACTGTTGAATGTGGCAGCTGGCAGGGTTGCCAACCGTTTTAACTGTGGAGGCTCTAACTTCACTGTTGATGCGGCCTGTGCTTCTTCCTTGGCTGCTATTGACCTAGCAGTGACGGAATTGGAAACGGGACGAAGCAATCTCTGTATTGCAGGGGGCATTGACACAGGGCAAAGCCCTTTTGCTTATTTTTGCTTTAGCAAGACCCATGCCCTCTCTGCCCAAGGTCAACCCCGCTCCTTCGATAAAGCTGCCGACGGGATTGTCATCAGCGAAGGTATTGCCATCGTTGTTCTCAAGCGTCTGGCAGATGCGGAACGGGATGGAGACCGAATTTATGCAGTTATCAAAGCGGTCGCTGGTTCCAGCGACGGTAAGGCCTTGGGTTTAACTGCTCCCCTGCCGGCAGGACAAAAGCGAGCGCTACAGAGAGCTTACGAAAAAGCGGGATTTTCTCCCGCTAGCCTGGGACTCTATGAAGCCCACGGCACGGGGACGGTGGCCGGCGATCGAGCAGAATTAGAAACAATTACCAGTTCTCTACAAGCCTCCGGGGCAGGGCAAAAATCCTGCGCTATTGGCTCCATTAAAACCTTGCTCGGACATACTAAAAGCGCCGCTGGAGTCGTTGGACTAATAAAAGTAGCCCTCTCCCTACATCACCAAGTTCTACCCGCTCACTTTGGGGTTGACACCCCCTTAGACCCGATTGTGGATCCAGAAAGCCCGGTCTATCTCTTAAAAGACAATCATCCCTGGCTGACTAATCCCAACCAACCTCGCCGGGGAGGGGTCAGTGCTTTTGGCTTTGGGGGGACGAATTTTCATGCCATTCTCGAGGAGTATGGGGGAGCAGTTCAGAGACCAGCCCTGGGAGGAGATGACTGGCCTTGGGAATTGGTGATCTTGGCCGCCGAGAATCGCCAAGAATTATTGCCAAAAGTGCGGTTTCTGCTGACAGCTTTGCAAGGAGGAGCAAAACCGCAACTCGGAGATCTGGCCTACAGTTGCGCTTTAACAGCGACAAACCACCTAGGCAGGGGAGCAACCCTAGCCATCGTGACCAGTAATTTGTCAGAGTTAATCGCCAGCTTGGCCCGGTCCCTTAGTTATCTGGCAGGGGATTCTGCCAGTCCCCTGCCCCCTGAGATTCAGTTCTCCGAAGGCCACACCCCCACTGGGACAAAAGCTCTCACTGCTTTTCTCTTTCCGGGGCAGGGGGCGCAATATCCCGGCATGGCCAGGGAAGTTGCTCTCTATCGGCAAGAGATGCGCCAAGCTTTGGAATTTGCCGACAGCCATCTGGGCCATCACTTCCCAAAATTGCTGAGTCAGTATATCTATCCCCCCAGTGCCTATTCAGAAGCGGCCGAAATTAGCAATGAACAACAGCTTAAACAGACTCAAGTAGCTCAACCCGCTCTAGGAGCCGTGGAATCGGGCTATCTAGCCTTGCTGGCCAATCTGGGCATTAAGGCAGATTTGGCAGCAGGACACAGTTATGGCGAATATACAGCCCTCTACGCTGCTGGTGTGCTATCCCAAGCTCAATTTCTCAATCTTTCTGCCCTTAGAGGCCAGATTATGTCCCAAGCTTGTCAGGGGGTTGAGGGAGCTATGGCTGCCGTGCAAATCACCCGCGAGGAATTGGCACAATATCTTGACAGTTTTCCAGGAGTTGTGGTAGCCAATCACAATGCTCCCCTTCAGTCCGTCATTTCCGGACCACAAGCAGCGATCGAACAAGCAATCAACAGTTTGAACGCGGACGGCATTACCGCTAGAAAGCTGCCTGTGGCCGGAGCTTTTCACTCGCCCTTGCTGGCAGAGGTTCAGGAAGAGTTGACCCGTCAGTTAAATTCTGGCTGCTTTGAGTCCCCCCAGTTTCCTGTCTATGCTAACGCTACAGCCCTTCCTTACCCTTCAGATGCCGATGGCATCCGTGGCCAGTTAAGCCAACAGGCTCTCCGTCCAGTAGAGTTCGTCAGTCAAATTCAGGCTTTATATGAAGCTGGCGCTCGCACCTTTATTGAAGTCGGTCCAAAAAGCATCCTGACCAAGTTCGTCGGTCAAATTTTAGGAGACAAAGAGCATACTTGCGTATCTTTAGATGGGCAAGGGGGAGGACTGCGAGGCTTTCTGCTGGGCTTAGGGACTCTAATTACCAGAGGGCTAGAGGTGCAACTCCTTTCTCTGTTTGTCGGACGCCAAGTCCAGCAGCTGCAATTATCTCGACTGGCAGAGCTAACGAGCCCCTCTCAATTAGCACCCACCACTTGGCTGGTTAACGGTGGTGGTGTCAGGTCATTAGGAGCTACCAATAGTTATAGCGGCAAGCTCCCCCCCCTGTCCTGGGCAACGTCTATCCTAGGCAGACAAGACAAAAAAGGGCAAAACGGTAACACCGAGGCGAAGCCAGACTTAGGGATAGAGCGATTTGAGCCAGTCAAGCCGCCTAGTCCTGCCCCTCATGCCCATTCCCCTTCCCAACTCACCGGGTTAAACCCCATAGTTCCTACTAATTCAAATCCGCAACCCAAAATCCAGCGAACAATGTCTGAACAAAATTTTCCCCCGCTCTCCCAACCAGCAACTCCACAGACTTATTCTACTAGCCAAGAACCCTCAGTTGCTGGCTCGGTGGCTTTACAAGCCTATCAAGCTTACCAGCAGACCATGCGTCAGTTTTTGACTCTTCAGGAAAAGGTAATGCTGCAATTTCTCCAAGCCAGTCAGGTAGAAGGAATGACTCCTTCAAGATCGGTGGCTATGCCAGAGCGGAGCCTGCCGGCAGCCCAACCTGTACTTTCCCTTGGCTCCAATGGAGGGGGAAGTGCTAACCTGTCCCCTGCTTCGCCGCCAGTACCCCCCCGAATTTCCCCACCCCCTTCCCGACCCGCTGCACCGCCTCAGATATCCGTTAGTCCCACATCGGTTAGTCCCACAATTGAGCAGCAAGAGCCAGTGCTCAAGCCCCAGCCAGCAGCAGCATCTCCCAATCTGCCAACCCCTGCCGATGCCGTTGTCCCCTCTGTCCTGCTCGAACGGGAGAGTGTGACCAAAACTCTCTTGCAATTAGTCAGTGAACGCACTGGCTACCCAATTGATATGTTGGGCTTGGATCAGGATTTGGAAGCAGAACTAGGAATTGACTCGATCAAGCGAGTGGAAATTTTGGGAGCAATACAGAAAAGTTTGCCCGCTGCTGTCGCTGAAGGTATGCAGTCCCAGATGGAAAATTTGACCAAGGTTAAATCCCTGAACGGCATTGTTCAACAAGTCTTATGCCTCTCACCGTCTGGGACAGTGGAACCCTCAAAAAGCTTGGGAAAGTTCTAGCCCAGGGGGAATCGATTCCACGTTACCTGATGCAAGCACAGGCAGACCCCCTACCTACCGGTCAGTGGCCGCTTCCCCAAGGGCTTTTTCTTATTACTGAAGACGAACTTAGCGTTGCTCCCTACTTGGCAGAGTCTCTGCGGCAAAGAGGGCTGGCGGTAGCACTGATTGAGCGAGCTAGTTTGCAAACACCAAAGGCTTTAGCTGAGGCAGTCAGCAGGGAACGGGAAAAACATGGGCTGATCGCCGGGATTGTCCATTTGGCTGCTTTAAGCCAAGCGGCTGAGCCAACTACCCTATCTGGGTGGCGGCAATATACGCAAATACAGGCTAAGAGCTTGTTTTCCCTGCTCCAGTTGTGTGCTGACGACCTCCGCAAAGGGCAACAGCCAGGCCGGGTTCTGATGGCTTCCTGTTTGGGAGGACAGTTTGGCAGGGATGGTAACTGGGGGACGAGTTTGCCAATTGCCGGTTGTGGCAACGGGCTTTTGAAAACCCTAGTAGCTGAGTGGCCTAACCTCCATGCCAAGGCAGTAGATCTCGATCCCCACCTTTCCCCAAGGGTGCTGGCAGAATGCCTCGTCTCAGAACTGTTATTACCTGGGGGGCGCATCGAAGTTGGCTATCCCCAAGGACAACGCACCACTTTCCGCACCCAGCTGGCTCCTTTCTCATCCCGATCAACTGTTGCCAAATTTACACCCACTCCTGATTGGGTCGTTTTAATTACAGGCGGCGCTCGCGGCATTACTGCGGAAATAACCAGCGATTTAGCCTCCTTTGGCCTGACGATGATTTTGGTGGGACGGGCTCCTCTAGAGAACGAAGCAACAGCCCATATTGAGGATGTAACTGGCTTGCGTCAATTCCTCCTGGCTCAGGCTCGTTGCCAAGGTAAGTTGCCCACCCCCGTTGAGATCGAGCGCCACATCCAGTTAATCTTGAGGGAGCGGGAAATTCGGGCTAATTTGGCACGATTCCGACAAGCAGGGGCAAAGGTGGAGTATATAGTAGCAGATGTGAAGGATGAGCAGGCTTTTGCTGCCGTTATTGAAGGCATTTACTCCCGCTACGGACGGTTGGATGCTGCCATCCACGGGGCGGGAATTATTGAGGACAAATTGATTGTCGATAAAGAACTGGCTTCCTTTGAGCGGGTCTTTGATACGAAAGTGGATAGTGCCTTGATCCTCAGCCGCTATCTGCGTCCAGAGTCTTTGAAGTGGCTGGTTTTCTTCAGTTCAGTTGCCGGTCGCTACGGTAATCGTGGGCAATCTGACTACGCATCTGCCAATGAAATTTTGAATCGTCTGGCCTGGCAGCTTGACCAGCGCTGGTTGAATACCCGCGTAGTCGCCATCAATTGGGGACCCTGGGATACTAAGGGCATGGCCTCTGAAGAAGTGAAGCGTCAGTTTCGGGAACGGGGAGTAATCCCAATTTCTCTAGTCGGTGGTCGCCGCTTTTTCCAGGAAGAATTGAGTTATGGAGATAAGGGAACAGCAGAAGTAATTGCCGGGGAAGCTCCGTGGGAAACCCATGAAGCTGAGGCCGGAAAACTCGCTCTCCTTCCCGCTAACCGTCCTTTTCCCTTCATTTCTACTGTCCCTCAACTGCAACCTGACAGTAAAGTGACTCTGGAACACATCTTTTCTCTAGAGGCAGATCCCTATCTTGAAGATCACTGCTTGGATGGCAAAGCTGTTTTGCCGGCAACCGGGGCCTTGGAATGGATTGCTGAATTTACCCAAGCTGCCTGGCCCGACTGGCAAGTTTGTGAAATCGTTGATCTGAGGGTCTTGCGGGGAGTATCCATGGCCGTCGAAGGGAGCCGTAAAGTTCTCTTCGTCGCCCGTTCTTCTAGTCACGCGGATGCAACGACCTTGCAGGTAACTGCCGAAATCCTAGATCCTGAGACCAGGATGCCACTATATCGCGCTCTTGTTATTCTGCGCCCAGAGATAGAAGCTCCTCCCTCTCTTCATCCCGTCAAGCTCAAATCAGGCAGGAGTCTAGATCCTCAATTTGCTTATCTAGAGTATCTATTTCACGGCAAGCGATTTCAACTGATGAGTGAGATTGTAGCGGTTGACGAACAGGGAATTGATGCTTGGGTGAAGCCGAGCCAGCCTTCAGCTTGGGTAAGGCAAGATTCTTCCACTGCCGTCCCCCCTTGGCTGTTCGACCCAGGCTTTATGGATACTATCCCACAAATGGCTTTAGTGTGGTCTCGGCTCTATCAGGACAGTAGTGCTTTGCCTTCCAAGTTAGGCAGAGTCATCCGCTATGGTAGTTCGCCCCTAACAGGCAGGCTACGGGTAGCTTTTCGAGTTGTCAGAAGCGATGCTCAGATGATTGTTTACGAGGCATCTGTCTTTGATGAACAAGGTCAAGTCCGCTTTTACCTAGAAAATCTTGAAAGTACCTGTAGTGCTGCCCTGAATCGCCTGAATGTTCAGTGGCGGGAGTCCCTTGAGAATCCTTCTTGATTTATCGGAAATTTGGGTTGAAAACCCCGTCCTAAAAGGACGGCTTTCTATGGTAATACCAAATTAAATTGTATTCAGTGCAGATAGAGCATCGAGGATGAAGGGAAATGGCTCTTCTCGACTTTGTGTGATAATTTTTGCTTATGACCCACATTCCGCACCCTAGTCGTTGAAATCAAAAGTTGCTCTAGCCCTTGTATAGCTGAACTTCCCCCATACATATATACCATAATAGCTGAAAACCCTTATCCATCAATGGATGCACCCCCTTAACTTTTCTTAATGTACCCATGTAATTTGTAACATTTCTTAATGGACAAGAATTCTCTCCATTTGCTAAAATAGTGGTCATGTACATAGAAAAAGTTCCTAACCGTAATTCCCCCCCCGCTGTTCTTCGACCAGATTCCTATCGAGAAGGAGATCAAGTCAAAAAAAGAACCCTGGCCAATCTCTCAAAATTACCCGATGATATTATCG
>NZ_JASJFF010000083.1:0-9212 GCF_030065435.1 Microcystis sp. M53603_WE2 | reverse complement strand
GTGGTCAACTACCTAATTTTCAGGGAAAAAGTACCTGAATTTTCCCCCGATCCCCGCAATGGCTGGCACTTTTTGAGGGGAAAAAAGTCCAAAAGTCTTATCCAACAAGGTTTTTAGATTTATTCAGCAGACCCTAATTAGGTTTTCTGTCATTTAGTAAAATAATAGGGATTTTCTTCTGATTCGGTACGAGGTATGAACAGTATTTGGTTTAAGTTTGTCCATGCTTGCTGTGTTTTTTCTATGTCTATTGTTTGCATAACTATAATTCTCCATTAAAAGCGCGGCGCAATAAGACGGCGGGGAGTTTATTGATGGTGTCGAGTTGCTCTTTTAAGTTCTGTTTCAGGCGTTCCACTTCTTGCATTTGTTCGGTTAGAGTTGAGGCAATTTGTTGTTGTTTAGGGAGGGGTGGAATGGGAATTTCTAATGGTGCAATATCTTTCCCATTTATTTGAGGTACAGAATTCCCACTTTGAATAGAGGATAGATCCCAACTTTCAAACCAGAAATATAGATATTTATTAGATAAATTTTTCCCCGATGGATAGACTGCCATTAAATTAGGATCAAGAACTGCATTAACTGTTAAAATACGTTTTTTGTTTGTGGCGATTGCACCGCCCCTTTTTGGAAAAACTATAGATTGTGGTGGTATTATTCTATTGCCAGCCAAAGAACGCTTAGTATAAATCTGACCACTATTGATATAATTATTGTCACAAAAAGATTTATCCAAGTCAGATACTTTTAAACAGTAAACTCGTTCATCTACCTCAGAAATTATCTGATCTGGTAATGTATTTCCACCAATTATATGACATATTTCTCCTAACTTTCTCCTCTCCCAAGAATTAGCCTCCTCACTTTCAAAAACAGCCCGAAGATAGGCAGCAGGTAAAGCCTTGGCAGCTTCTAACTGTGCTTCTGTTGCTTTTCGTGCCTTTTCTACCGCTTCCATCTGTTCATTAAGAATGGCGGCTATTCGTTTTTGTTCGCTTAGGGGTGGGAGGGGGATTTTAATCCCTGAAAGACTTGTTCGTGTAATTTGAGGTTGGGCTGTTCCAGTTATCGCATCATTAAAACCTCGATTTGAGAGGTAATAGTAAAGGAAATTAATATCACAAAGTTCTCGATCCAGATCATCTAACGCCATAGCATTGCCCGTAATGTATGACTTCGGCGTTGAAAGATTAATCGTGCCGCAAGTAGCTCCTCTACATGTAATCATTAATGTCTCTTCAAGATGATTAAATTCATCGTAAAAACCAATGACTCCATTCGCACCATATACAGGATACCCTTCTTTTTTTAATGCTGATATTGGAATAGTTTTCCACTGCTTTGGTTTACAGACATCGACTAAAGCTACTTCTGTCCAACTCATCCCAACATCTCCTTTAACGCGTGTAAAACCTGATCAATCTTATTTTCAAACATAAATCAAACATCCTTTCGGTTGACTAAAACGGTGGGTTACGACGGATTGTTAGATTGACTTTAACGCCTAGATTGTTGCCGTCTAACCCACCCTACCAATGCACTCACCCCCCTCCAATGCGTAGGGTGGGTTAGCGATAGCGTAACCCACCACTCTCTTGGAATCACCCAATAAAAATAACATTCCTATCCTAATCAGATATTATACCATTCAACAAGCTTGGAGAAAGAAGCTGGGAGAAAGCGGGTTTCTTAACAAAATCTGAGCCTTAATTTAGCTATTTACTAGAAACCCGCTTTCTGTTCTATTTAGAAACCCTAAGCGGCAAACAATCTTATCTTAGCTTCCTGTATGATCTCAGAGGGTTTACCTACTAACTTTAACGCCGACAAACCCCCAGCCTTAATCACTTCCGGCACTTGAAAAATGAGCTTATTTTCTAATCCTTCCGTCCCCGACTTACCAAACTGAGAAGCGATCGCCCTCACTGTCGCCGCCGTTTCTTCTGGCATTTCGCGTAACCAATCCTCCTGTTTATAACTAAAAGCTTCCGCCCTTTCCAGACGAGTCAGACGGTGCAAACCATAACCTAACTCTCCCAAAACATCAAATAAATCGCAAGCTTCCAACTCATCTAGTGTCCTAATTATACTTGCCGATCGCCCCCCATCGGGCAGTATTTGTAATAACCTCCCCCGCTCCTCCGGCTGAACCCAAATTGAACGAAATAAGGTCAAATTAGTCACCTGATTAACCAAGGATTCCGCCAGCCTCTCTCGATACTCTTCTACCGTTATCGGCTTCGTTTCTCCGTCCACCGTCGTCAGAATATAGCGCCCCACCGGAGTAATATTTACCTCAAACCCCTCAACGGAGATAACCAGGCGTTGCTGCCTTTCCTTTGGTTCCGCCGCCGTCCCCTTTTTGGTGGCTAACTTATCGAGAAACTTCTCCCCAAATAAACGGGTAGCATTAGTGTAGTCATACACCCGAAACATTAACTTATTAGTGGGTAGATGCAACCGCGTCCCCCGCCCTACCATTTGATAGAAACTAATGGGAGAATTGACATATTTAAAAAAGACAATATTTCTCACATTGGGGACATCGACGCCGGTGGTTAAAAGATCTACCGTCGTCGCGACAAAATGGGAACGGGAACTGCCCTTTAAATCCGGCAAATAGTCATTACCCGAAGATTTCGCCGTACACTTGAAAGCATAATAATCCTTCGGCTTTTCCCCCTTAGCGGCACACCAACGGCTATAGAGATTATTCATCTCAATGGCTACAGCATCAGCATGGCGGTCATTAACACAGAAGATAATCGTTTTCTGTTCCACTCCCCCCGTTGTTAACAAATGATTGAATAAATCCCCCGCCATCGCCATCACACGGTCAGGGAGCAAAATTAACCGCTCATAACTGGTTTTCTCGTACATTTCCCTAATTTCTGCCTCTGGGATGGGCTGTCCCGTGTTGGCATCAAGGGGATTTCTGCTGATGACCTCCTCCACTGTAATGCCCGTGTCATCGAGGTTGATGGCACTCCTAACAATTTCGCAGGCGGCAAGATAGCCATCCTCTATCCCTTGTCCGATGTCGTATTCATAGACAGGTTCGCCAAAATAGGCCATATTATCGGCGGTGATTTGTCTATCGGCTTCTGATTCGGGCGAGTCTTCTGTAAACTCCAATTCCCGGGGAGTTGCCGTCAACCCCACCTGTACCGCTTCACTGTTGCGGGTGAGAACTTGCGACCACTTACCCCAAGCGGAACGGTGACACTCATCGATGATGATATGGCTGAAATAATTTTCCGGGTAATGGGTGGTTAAAAAATTCCCCATGTCCTCTTCCTTGTCCACATTCAGAGTTTGATAGGTAGCAATTAAAACACGGGCATTCTTGTGGGGTTGGTTCTTTTCTACTTCCGCCGCCTCGGAACCGAAGGCAATTTGCAAAGCCGCCGCCCCCTGGGTTCTCAACTCATCGCGATCGCAGACAAATAACGCCCGCCGCAACTGTCCGGCATCTGCTATTTTTCGCAGTAGGTTACAGGCAATAAAAGTCTTACCCGCGCCCGTTGCCAGGGTTAGAAGGACTCGCGCCGGGGAGCCTGTTTGCTGGCAGCGGGCAATTTTTTCCAAAGCAGCGCGGATGGCAGCATCTTGGTAGTAACGCCGTCCTCCTTCTCCCCCCTTATAGGGAGTCAGCAGGGGACGGGCGACCTCCTCTGCTAGGCTGAAGCCTACATACTGCTCGTATCTCCCTCTCAGTTCGGCCGGGGTAGGAAATTGGCTGAGGGGCTGAGGGGCTGAAGTTATATTCGTCGTGCGATCATATTCGACAAAAAGATGACCGTTACAGGAGTACACAAACGGTACATTTAACCCTTTGGCATAGCGTTTAACCTGTTCTAAGCCTTCAGTGGGGGGCGCATCTTCCTTTTTTGCTTCTATTAGGGCGACGGCTAAGGGTTGGCTGTCGCTACTGACGGCCACTCGCAGGGTATAATCGATCCTTCCCCTGGCGCGTTCGGCTTCCCCATCGATAATTTGAATTGCCCCCGGGGTTTCTTCTCGCTTGAGACAATCCTCGGTCCATCCTCTTTGATGCAGGACGGGGTCAATTAATTTGGCTCTGGTGTCTGTTTCTCCTAATCCCATGGTTCTCTCAAGACAGTAAACAGATAACTGATAAGTAGGGAGGCACAATTATTTGTAGGATGGGTTAGCGGTAGCGTAACATGAGCGGGGGTTGGGTTTCATGCTTCAACCCAACCTACGTTCTGATAAGTGATAACTGATAACTGATAAATGATAACTCAGGTTAATTAACTATTTTTCGCCTCTAATTTGGTCAAACGACTTTTAAGTTCCTGATTTTCCTGTTTCATTTTTTCTAATTCCTCGCGAATTTCCTGAATTGCTTTCTCGGAACCTAATTTTTTCTGGACTTTTTGTACTGCTTCCTCCGCTACACGACGGACACGACCATCGGGAGTTCGATCGCTCAAAGCTTGTAAAATAACGATAGCTTTGGCATTTTCTATCTGTCCTAAAGCGTTACACACTGCCACTTGCGTCAAGAAAAAAGTTTCCTTGGCAATGGTTTCTAAACGTTCCAAAATTACGGTTAATTTATCCGTGCTTTGTCCCGAAGAAATCGCTCCCAGGGCCCGAATAGCCCCTAATCTCAGGGGTTGAGGCGTGCCTAAAGCTGTGTAGGTCAAAATTGACTCCAAAGCCGCCGGGGAGGTTTTTAACTGGCTTAAACCGCCAATTGCGCCCGCTCTTACTACCTCATTCCACCCCTTTCTTGACTGTAAAATATGATTGAGCAGGTCAATAATTTCCCCTTCTTTATTTTGCAATTGTCCCACGGCCATGGAGCCTAATCCTCGCGCCGCGGCCGCTTCCACATAATAACTAGCATCTCCGGCTTCTAGTAGGGATTTAAGCGCGTTATAACTATCTAAGGTTTTAATTTCACTTAATCCCTCGACAACTGCCCGACGTACTTGTGCTTTTTCATCGTTTAAACCTTTAATTAAAGCAGTAACTGCCTGATCTAAACCAAGAGTTGCTAACTGTTTGGCCACCTCCACACGCACCCCCCAAAAAGGCTCATTTTCTAGGGATGTCCCTAAAGCTTCGATCGCTTCTAAACCGCCTTTTTTAGCAATGGCTATGGCTGCATAGATACGGGAAATTGGATCGGTATCCTGTTGTAATTGCGCTTTTAATTCACCGATGGGATACTCAAGAGTGACGGTTTTGAGGAAATTATTACCCCGATCGAACTTGACAAAATCGGGCTTTTGTGCTAGGGGAAAATAGAAACTTTGTTCTTTTTGGTGAATCCGCAGATTGTAGGTAAGATCGTCAGAGTTGAGATAGGCAAAAGCGACGGGAATTTTCAAGTCGAATAGTTCCTTTTCATCCTGAGTTTGGGTGACGGTTAATTGGGCTAAATTATTCTGATTATCCCAACTGTAGGCCACCTTATAATCGGGATGACCACCGCGATAAACGTACTGATCAAAGAGGAATAATAAATTGTAGCCGGTCGCTTTTTCGATCGCCCGTAATAAATCCACAGTTTCTACGGTTTTATGGGCATTATCCCGCACAAAAGTATGAATCGCTTTTCCGAATAAATCTTCCCCTAAAATAGAGCGGATCATGTGATAAACACAAGCGCCTTTTTCGTAGAGATGACGATCATAAAGTTCGATCGCTTCTCGATAAACATGAGTAACAATCGGACGACGATAGCGGGAAGTATCTTCTTCTAAATAACTTCTTGCTTCCCCTAATAAATAATAACTACCAGCAGCTTTTCCGTATTCCGATTCTGTCCATAAAACCTCAGAATAGGAAGCCATTCCCTCTTTAATCCAAGCGTGAGACCAGTGTTTAATTACCACTAAATCACCGAACCATTGATGAGCTAATTCATGGGCAACTAAGCTTTCTGTCCAAGTATGATCAATGCTGGCTCTTTGATCAATTAAACAGCGATCGGTTAAAATTGTGGTAGAAGTATTTTCCATCCCACCAAAAATAAAATCATCTACACAAACTTGCGCGTATTTGGGATAGGGATAGGGATAACCAAACTTTTGGCTAAAAAACTCGATCATGCGGGGAGTTTTACCCATACTTCTTTGGCCTTCTTCTTCCCGTCCTTTTTCCACATAATAAGTGACAGGAACACCATTCCATGAGTCGCATAATTCGGCAAAATCTCCCACCGCAAGAGTCATTAAATAGGTGGGATGAATTTGCTTTTGTGACCAGTGATAAATTCTGTCCTCACCCACGGGTTCCACCGAGATTAATTCCCCGTTAGAAATAGCGATATAGGGTTGGGGAATTTTAACCCGAATTTCGGAAGTGGCTAATTGGCCAGGGTAATCAAAACAGGGAAACCAAAAGCGAGAATCTTCATCTTCTCCCTGGGTCCAAACTTGCATCGGTTTATCGGGATAATATTCATCGGGGCCGATAAAATATAATCCCCGTTGTGGTTGGTTAACCTGATAGTTAATCGTCAGGATAATCGGTTTATCGGTAGTGGGTTGTAGCAGATGAATGGTCAGAAGAGAACGATCATAGTCAAAGGGTTGACTGATACCTTCAATGAACACAGAATTAATATTTAGATCCACCGCGTCCAGAGTTAAACTGCTAATTCCCTGACGAATGGGGGTGAGGGTAATCTGACAGCTGCCCTGAAAACTTTGTCGGGGAATATCAATAATTAAATCGAGAAAAATATGATTAACTTGTCCGGGTCGATCGGGGTTATAATGGGGTTTAGCCCCGGGTAACTCAAAGGGTTGACGCTGATTATTTTCCGTGTCGATGGTGAGATGAGACATATTAGCCCTAACTTGCTGATTTTTGTCCGGTAAACTTAAATTAACACGATCGGTCGTCCCTTTCCTTGCTAATAATAATCCCACCCCTATGAATCTCCCTTCCTTTCTCTGGTTATGGAAAATTGCCGCTTGGTCGATGGGATTTACCCTCTTTGCCTATTTTTTACTAGCGGTTTCGGGGGTAAACATGGGTTATCGACGACTCGCGGGCCAATCTCGACCGAAATGGTTAAGATCCTTTCATCTCCTCAGCGGTCTGATCATGGTTGCTTTGGTCTTAATTCTGCTGGGAATCGGATTAGTGGGAACAATCGGTCATTATGGCAGTTTAGGCCACTCTTCCCACCTGATAGCGGGTTTATCGGTGGTTTTTCTGGTTTTTGTTTCGGCAATTAGCGGCCTGAACATTACAACTCGTCCACCTCTAGCGCGGTCTCTCCACATCGGCACTAATCTTTTATTGTTTCTGGGTTTTCTTTTTGTTACCCTAACAGGATGGGATGTGGTCCAAAAATATCTACAATAAAAATAGTCGGCGATCGAGTGGAGACTGTTTGATCAAGAAAAACTAGCTAAGTAAGTGGATGTTAAAAATTGTCACATCCCCCCCCCTTATCAAGGGGGAATTAAGGGGGGATCCCCCCGCCTATCGGCACCCCCCTTATCAAGGGGGGCAGGGGGGATCAAAGACAAAATCTATCTTCAATTTAATTGAAACCACTTACTTATCTCATCCCGAAAAATCGCTTTTTAGTGACAGAATACTCACCCCCAAATCATTATGCAAACCGTCGAATCACAAGCTATTAACACGATGTCAGTGCCAAAAAAAGGGCTACCGGTAACAATTATTACTGGTTTTCTTGGTAGTGGTAAGACTACCCTCCTCAATCATATTCTCAGCAATCAACAGGGATTAAAAACTGCTGTTCTTGTCAATGAATTTGGTGAAATCGGTATCGATAATGAACTGATTATCAGTAGTGATGACAGCATGGTAGAATTAAATAATGGCTGTATTTGCTGCACGATCAACGAGGATTTAATTCAAGCGGTTTATAAAATTCTCGAACGTCCCGAAAAAATCGATTATTTAGTCGTAGAAACCACAGGATTAGCCGATCCTTTACCGGTAGCCTTAACCTTTTTAGGGACGGAATTACGCGAAATGACCCGTTTAGATTCCATTGTCACCATGGTGGATTGTGCCAATTTCAGTCTCGATTTATTCAACTCGCAAGCGGCCTTAAGTCAAATCACCTACGGTGATATTATTGTTCTCAATAAAACCGATCTAGTGGATGAAGCGGATGTGGATTCTTTAGAAATAAGAATCCGGGACATGAAGGAAGGAGCGAGAATTATTCGTACTAGCAAAAGTCAGGTCCCTTTACCCTTAATTCTCAGCGTCGGACTATTTGAATCGGATAAATATTTCGACACAGAGGAAGAACACCACGACCATGATCACCACGACCACGATCACGACCATTGCGATCATGATCACGACCACGATCACGATCATGATCATCACGACCATTCCAATCATTTAGAGGTGGATGGATTTACTTCTATTTCCTTTGCTAGTGACCAACCTTTTTCGATTCGGAAGTTCCAATATTTCCTCGATAATCAGTTACCAGAAAGCGTTTTCCGCGCTAAGGGTATTCTCTGGTTTGATGAAAGTCCTAAACGTCATATTTTTCACCTCAGTGGTAAACGTTTTACTCTCGAAGATGACGAATGGAAAGGTACTCCCAAAAATCAGCTAGTTCTTATCGGTCAAAATCTCGATCATGAAACCCTAAAAGAACAGATTAACAGTTGTCTCATTTTACCTGCTGTCAATCGCGGTAAAGGATTTGGCAAATAAACCCCGCTTTGTAAATCTACTAAGTTGGGATTTTTAAGGGGAAACTCTCTGCTAAAGTCGGGCGTTACTTTCGATTTTTTCCCTCAATCCAAGCTTTTGGGGGGTTCTACCCCCCAAACCCCCCGTTGGGGGCGTGGCGCCGCCCCCAAACCCCCCGCGCATTAGCTTTTCGGTGGGATGCTTACAGGCAGCTGCTGATCCATTTGTCATCATCTAAAAGTCACCGATAATTGCTGATTGTCGGTATTTCTGCCTTCCTAACTCCTGACTCTAAGGACAATTTTTTGATTTTTACAAGAGGTCTATTGACCTTCTTGAGGTACTTTTCCTCCTAAAGATTCCACGATCGAGCGAGTATTTTCCCTGAGCATTTTTACATAACTATCCCCTCTAGTACCCACCGCACCGATCGAATCAGAATATAATTGTTGTGGTGCTAATTTTACCCCCGCTTCTGCGGCTACAGTGGTAATTAAAGTGGGATTAATAGTCGTCTCGGCAAAGATAGC
>NZ_JASJFF010001392.1:0-4427 GCF_030065435.1 Microcystis sp. M53603_WE2 | reverse complement strand
TCTTATCAATCGAATTAAATTTTTGTAAATAAAATTCTCGCTCGGATTAATTATTTTTTCCAAATTCCGCTAGACTTATTTAGTAAGTTCAATCGAGATTCAATATTCCATAGCTAAATTTCTATAGCACAGGCTAGAAGGGAAGTTTAGCGAGGGATTCCTTTACCCATAATTCAGCACACATATTTGCTTTAGCAAGCAGGTAGGAGATTCTATGTCAAATTTTTCGAGACGGAAATTTTTAACCACGGCGGCAGTTTCAGCGGCAGGGGCTGTTGTCCTCAAAGGTTGTGTTGGTAATCCCCCCGACACTACGGGTGGAACCACCACCACCGCGCCCGCTTCCCCGGTTGCTTCTCCCGTCGCCATCGCCCCGGAACAAGCTCCTGAAACCACCAAAATTAAATTAGGTTATATTCCTATCGTTGAGGCCGCACCCTTAATTATTGCCAAGGAAAAAGGCTTTTTCGCCAAACACGGGATGCCCGATGTGGAAGTCTCCAAACAAGCAAACTGGGGTTCCGCTAGAGATAACGTCGAAATTGGCGCAGATGCGGGCGGAATTGACGGGGGACAGTGGCAAATGCCCATGCCTTACCTAATTTCCGAGGGACTAATCACCAAAAATAACGTTAAAGTCCCCATGTATGTGTTAGCGCAGTTAAACACCCAGGGTAACGGAATTGCGATCGCAGGTAAACACGAAGGCAAAAATATCGGTTTAGACCTAAAACCCGCCAAAGATTACATCCTCGGCATGAAAACGACGGGAACTCCCTTCAAAGCTGCCTATACTTTCCCGAAAGCTAATCAGGACTTCTGGATTCGTTACTGGTTAGCCGCCGGTGGTATTAACCCCGATACGGATATTAACCTAATTGCCGTACCCGCAGCCCAAACCGTGGCCAACATGAAAACCGGAACCATGGATGCGTTTAGTACCGGCGATCCTTGGCCGGCGAGAATTGTGGCTGATCAGATCGGTTTTATGTCAGCTTTAACCGCAGAAATCTGGCCCTATCACCCGGAAGAATACCTCGCTATCCGCGCCGATTGGGTGGATAAAAACCCGAAAGCCACCAAGGCCCTATTAAAAGGAATTATGGAAGCGCAGCAATGGCTCGATCAAGAGGCAAATCGGGCAGAAGCGGCGGCAATTCTCGCTAAACCGGCTTATTTCAACCTCAAAGAAGAAATTATCGCCGGTCCCCTCAAAGGAATGCAGAAAATGGGTGACGGCAAACCGGAAATCACCGACAAAAATAAAGGGGTTTTCTACTGGAAAGATCCCGCCGGTAGCGTTTCCTATCCCTACAAGAGTCATGATCTCTGGTTTTTAACCGAAAGTGTTCGTTGGGGTTTCTTGCCGAAAGAAACTTTAACCACTGCCTCAGCATTAATCGACAAAGTTAACCGCGAGGATCTTTGGAAAGCGGCAGCTACAGAATTAGGAGTTCCTGCGGCCGATATTCCCACCAGTACCTCCCGCGGTGTCGAAAAATTCTTCGACGGCAAAACTTTTGACCCCGCTAATCCCCAAGCTTATCTCGATAGTTTGGCAATTAAAAAATAGCGAGCTTTTCTCGATAGGCTAGGGGCATAAAATATCTAGTCTATTAATCCCAAAAGTGTTTTCTTCTCTCCCCAATCAAGTAACTTTATCTTCAACAAAGGAAAACGGCAAAATGGCAAGTAGCGTCAGCAGAACAGGTAAAGGTGGTTTCAACTTCGGTAAATTCTGGAAAAAGCATTCCCAAGACATTCTTCCCCCTATTATCGGTACCCTGGGTTTTCTGATTGTTTGGCAATTAGTCTCGATGCTGGGATTAATCAAATTACCCCCCCCATCCGACCTAATCACCAATGAACGGACTCGTACCTATTTAATGTATCCTTTCTTTGATCGTGGGGGCATTGATAAGGGACTATTCTGGCAAACTTTAGCGAGTCTGCAACGGGTATTAATCGGTTATTCTTTTGCCGCAGTGGTTGGTATTGGCGTTGGGATTATGGTCGGTTTAAATTCTTTCTTAAATAAGGCCCTCGATCCCCTTTTCCAATTCCTGAGAACAGTTCCTCCTCTTGCTTGGGTTCCCCTATCTTTGGCCGCTTTACAACAAAACCAACCTGCTGCTTTATTCGTGATCTTTATTACCGCAGTTTGGCCGATTTTGATTAATACCACCGTCGGTGTCCAACAAATTCCCCAAGACTATATCAACGTTAAACAAGTCTTGCAATTGTCCAGCAAAAAATTCTTCTTCAAGATATTAATTCCCTCAGCACTTCCCTACATCTTCACCGGTTTGAGAATTGCGATCGGTTTAGCTTGGTTAGCGATTATCGCGGCTGAAATCGTTATGTCGGGTATCGTCGGTATCGGTTTCTTTATCTGGGATGCCTACCAAAATAACTACATCAGCGATATTATTCTCGCGCTGTTTTATATCGGTGGTGTGGGTTTATTACTCGATCGCTTTATGGCTTGGTTGCAAAATCAAATCGTTCGTCAATAGGGAATAAATGGGGAAACTTTCCCCATTTCTAAATAACTGAAACTTGAGCAAATTTAAGGAGAAAAAACTATGAGTTTGTTTGTCGCTGTCGATAACATCGATAAAGTATTCCCCCTCAGTAGTGGCGGTGAATATGTGGCCTTGAAAGGGATTGACTTACAGATAAAAAAAGGGGAATTTATCTCCCTCATCGGTCACTCTGGTTGCGGAAAATCAACCCTCTTAAACATGATCGCTGGTTTAGATTTGCCCACGGAAGGAGTGGTGACTTTGCAAGGTCAAAGCATTAAAAAACCGGGACCTGATCGCATGGTAGTCTTCCAAAACTATTCCCTTTTGCCCTGGTTAACTGTCAAAGAAAATATTACTCTGGCCGTCGATCAAGTTCTCGCCCAACTATCAGAAGACGAAAGAAAAGCTGAAGTCGAAAAATATATCGATCTGGTCAATCTTCGTCATGCAGTGGATAAACGTCCCAACGAATTATCGGGGGGGATGAAACAACGGGTAGCGATCGCTCGCGCCCTAGCCATCCGTCCGAAAGTGCTGCTTTTAGACGAACCCTTTGGCGCGTTAGATGCCCTGACTAGAGGTAATCTACAGGAACAGTTAATGCAGCTGTGCGAAGAATACGAAATGACCTCGGTAATGGTGACGCACGATGTGGATGAAGCGGTGCTATTATCCGATCGCATCGTCATGCTCACCAACGGCCCCGGCTCAAAAATTGGCGGTATTTTGGAAGTGGATATCCCCCGTCCCCGCAAACGCATGGAAGTGGTGGAACACCCCAGTTACTACAGTCTCCGGAGTGAAATTATCTATTTCCTCAACCAACAAAAACGGATCAAAAAACTACGCGCTCGCAAAGTCGAAGTAATTGCCCGTCACGGTTTAGAAAAAGTCAATCTAGAAATCGGTTTTGTTCCCCTCACCGCTTGCGCGCCCCTAGCAGTGGCCAAAGAAAAGGGATTCTTCACTAAACATGGTCTAGATGAGGTGAATTTGGTCCGGGAAACCAGTTGGCGAGGCGTTGTGGACGGGATCGCGGGGGGATTCCTCGACGGGGCGCAAATGCCTTCAGGAATGCCCACCTGGTTAACCGTCGGTGGTTATCAGGAGCAACCTTTGCCGATTGTCAGCGCCCTGACTATGACTCGTAACGGTAACGGTGTCACCCTCGCTAAACGCTTCTATGACGAGGGAGTGATTGACGGTAACGCCTTAAGACAGATGCTATTGGAATCGAGGGATCAGCGCCATATTTTTGGCATTGTTCACCCCTCCTCGATGCACAATTTGCTCCTACGTTACTGGTTAGCGGCAGCGGGAATTGACCCCGATAAAGACGTTCACCTCGAAACTATTCCCCCGGCCCAAATGGTAGCCGACCTGAAAACCGGTAGTATTGACGGTTACTGTGTCGGTGAACCTTGGAATCTCAGGTCCGCCATGGAAGGTATCGGTTACACCGTCGCCACCGACTTAGAAATCTGGCAGGGCCACCCGGGTAAGGCCCTGGGAGTCCGGGAAGATTGGGCCAATAAATACCCTAATACCCACGTCGCTTTAGTTAAAGCACTGCTGGAAGGTTGTCGCTACTGTGCCGAGGAAGGGAATCAGGAAGAAATTCGTCAAATCCTCGCTAGTCGTCAGTACCTTAGTACCAATATAGATTATATCCAACTAGGTGATCCCAACTCCTACGCGTGCAGTCTCGATCAACCGATGAAAGAATATGCACACCATCTGTTCTTTGGGGATGGAGTCAATCGTCCCAGTCGTACCGAACACCTCTGGATGATGACCCAAATGGCGCGCTGGGGCCACATTCCTTTCCCCCGTAACTGGGTAGAAATTCTCGAACGCGTCTGTCGGGTGGGTGTCTTTAGTACCGCGGCCCGGGAATTG